>JAFQYK010000414.1 GCA_017406485.1 Clostridia bacterium | reverse complement strand
CGTTGGGGAACGGTGTTTTGTCGAGGTTTCTCGCAAGACGAATACGCGTGGAAACCACTATGTCCGAATTGTTGTTCTTATACCAAATCATGACTTCTTCATCTCGCTTTCTATTGTTTTAAGTTCCTTGTGCAGCTTAGCGGCTTTTTCGTAGTCCTCATTTTTAACCGCCGCGCTTAATTCCTGCTTCAGGCTTTCATATCTTCTCTTTTGCTTTAGCTCCTCGCCCGATTTTGACGGTATCTTGCCGATATGTGTTATACTCGGCTGCACCTGTCGTAGCGTAGCAGTTATAGGCGAGCGGAATACTTTGTAGCACTCGCTGCAGCCTATTTTGCCGGTTCTGCGAAAGTCGGAATAAGTATGTCCGCAAACGGGACACTTCTTTTCCTCCTGTCTTGCGGTGGGCTGCATAAACACATCAAACCCGCCGAAATCATTAAAAAAATCCGAAAATAAATCATACATCATAATCAATCTCCTCTCTCCGTCTTCCTTTTATCCTTCTTTATCTACAAATTATGAAGCATATTTTTCATTATATTCGCTCTTATTTTATCCCTTGCCGGTTGTTCAATATTAAGCGCATTGTCTGTTACCGCGCTCAATATAAGTCTTTCCGTTTTTTCGTCAATCACTTGCTGCCTTACAAGGTTTTGTATAAAGCCTCGCGCCGTTTTCTCGTCAAGGCTGTCACCGGTAAGCTCAATGGTATGCTCAACCAAACCGTCGGCGTGATGTATCTTCTTTATTTTAAGACAACCGCCGCCCCCGCGCCTTGACTCAACCATATATCCCTGCTCGGGTGAAAAACGCGTCTGTATAACGTAGTTTATCTGTGACGGTACGCACCCAAAAACCGATGCAAGCTCGTTTCTCTTTATTTCAAGCCATTCATCCGTATCGTCTTTCAATAATTCTGTTATAAATGCTTCAATTCTGTCACTCATTCCCATTTTACTCACCTTCTTTTCTGATTTATCAGACGGAAATGCTTTAAGCAGGTCGCCGTTATGAAGGTCGCAGTCGTACGTTGTGTACTTCAAGACCTGAATAACGGTGAGATGCAACAAGCATTTTCGTCTGACTTTGACTTTCTTTGACCTTTCATATATTATTATACTCGGATTTTCAATAAAGTCAATGAATAAAATTTTAACAATTTATGAACACTTGTGTAAATATTATTTCACTTGGTATTTTTGGATCAAACGCATATATAATTGAACATATCAATATTGTCAATGTATTACTCAATAATCACAATGAAAATATGATTTTTTTGTGCTACAATGTTGGCATAAATTATATATGGAGATGCGGTTATGATATTGACAAAAAATACAAAAATTATATATAACGGAGCCGAAAAAGCCGTTTTGAACGGTGTAAATATTTTGTCACGCGATATTGACAAGAAATTTGCCGATACCGACGCTGCGGAAAACAAAATTATACTGACCGAAAACAGCAGCTTAGGCGCGGAGGAATTTTTGCTTGATGTAGCTGATGATATAACGGTCAGCGCGGCGGATGATTTGGGTTTTGTATACGGACTTCTGTACATAAGCGAGAAATTTCTCGGCATTGAGCCGTTTTGGTTTTGGTTCGATCAAAAAATAGAAAAGGTTAATTCGGCAGAGGTTACGCGCGGCCTGTATAAGTCGCCAAAGCCGGCCGTAAAATACCGCGGCTGGTTCATAAATGACGAGGTGCTTATTATGAAATGGGCGGTGAACGGTGACAGCGAGGAGCCTTGGCGTATGGCGCTTGAAGCGCTTTTACGCTGCGGCGGTAATATGGTTATTCCCGGCACCGATAAAAACTCGCGCATACACCGTCAAACGGCTGTTGATATGGGGCTCTGGATAACGCACCACCACGCCGAGCCTTTGGGCGCGGAGATGTTCGCAAGGGTTTATCCCGACCTTGAACCGAACTACCTCGAATACAGCGACTTGTTTATGAAGCTGTGGGAGGAAAGCGTTATTGAGCAAAAGGACGACAAGACGATTTGGTGTCTCGGTTTCCGCGGTCAGGGTGACTGCCCGTTCTGGAGCCACGATACAAGCGGCAGGTTCGACACGGACGAGAAGCGCGGAAAGCTCATTAACGATGTTATTGAGCTGCAGCGTCAGCTTGTTTTAAAGTATGTTGACAACCCTGTTTTTTGTACAAATCTCTACGGCGAAATAATGGAGCTTTACGAAGCCGGTCACATCACTTTTGCGCCCGATATTATAAAGATAAGCGCGGATAACGGCTTCGGTAAGATGGTAACGCGCCGCCGCGACGGTCACACGGTTCGTATCTCATCTATGCCCGAAAAACCTGTTGAACACGGCGGAATTTATTACCACGTTTCGTTCTACGACCTGCAGGCGGCGAACCATATTACTATGTTCCCCAACAGCGTGGCGTTTGCTGACAGCGAGCTTAGCGGAGTAATGGAGAAAAATATGTCCGACTACTGGCTCATAAACTGCTCCAACGTTAGACCGCACGCGTATTTTCTTGACGTTGTCCGCAGGAAGTGGTACGGTGAAGATATTTCTGACGAATTGTGTTCAAAACAGTTTGCGGATACATATTTCGGCGGCAATGAGGATATTGCGGATTTGTACCGCGATTATCACAAGTATATGACGCCGTTCGGCACGAACGAGGACGAACACGCAGGTGAGCAGTTTTATACGGAGCCAATTCGAATTATAACAAACGCGGTGTATAAAAATCTTGACACCGTTCACGGGCTTGACTGGATTTCGGGCAAAAAGCCGATACGCGAACAGGTGAAAATTTACTCGGATATTATAAAAAGCAATCTTGATAACCTTACCGCGCTTTATGACAGGTGTAAAAATATAAGCCAAACGCTGTCAGGCGATATTAAGCAGCTTTTTGACACAACAATGCTGCTGCACGCAACGCTTCTGTATCTTGCCGGAAATGGTGTAAGTGAGTTTGGTGACGGATTTGAGTATTATTCGGACGGCGAATTTAAAAAAGCGTTTATGTGCTTTGGAAAATGCGCAAAGCTGTTTAAGGAAGCAAACGATATAATGCGTCAAAGCGAGTACGGCATTTGGGAGGGCTTCTATTTTAACGACTGCTTCGCCGACTTCAAGCACACCGCGTATATGGCGGAGAAGATGATGAGTATGGCGCGCGAAAAAGGCGACAGCGCAAGCCACGTAAAATGGTACCGCGACGCCGTTTACGCGAAAGAGGACAGAAAAATTATGACGCTGTTGGTAAATGATAATCATATGACCGATTGGGAATTGTATGACGCGTTTGAGAAAAATGTCTGAAAACACAAAACGGGCTGCCGTAAAAAATGGCAGCCCGTTTTTTCAGCCTATTTTTGTTTGAATAAAATTCTTTATAATTTCCACGCACTGTTCTGTTTCAAGGCCGGCGGTGTTTAAGCAGAGGTCGTAATTAGTGATTTCCGACCATTTTCTGCCGGTGTTATGCTCGTAGTAATCACCGCGCGTTTTGTTCATTGAACGGACAAGATTTTTAGCCTCGTCAGGATTTAGCTCATACAGCCTTGAAACGCGCTTCACACAGTTTCTGATGGGCGCGTACAGATAAACCTTTATAACATTATCCATATCCCTGAGAACATAATCAGCGCACCGTCCGACAATGACGCAGCTATCATTTTCCGCAAGCGAGTGGATTAGTTTCGCCTGCTGCTCAAACTGCTTTGTCGCTTCATCAAGAGTGGATATGCTCTCGTCGTCACCGTCATACGTTTCCTCGCCGCGCAGCATTTCGATTATCTCGCGCCCGTAATACTTCGCGCCGATTTCCTTTGCAAGCTCCTTGCCTATCTCCTTGCCGCCGCTGCCGTAGCTTCTGGCAATCGTGACCGTAACCTTCATATTAATCAGCCATCCTTTCTTTTTGTGCGTATATTATATATACCACTTTTTTGCGGTGGTTAAACAGAATTTTTAAAATATAAAAACGCAAAGAATATTTTATTCTCTGCGCTTTAATTGGCTTACCCCATATTAATTTATTTCTATTCTGTCAAGATATAATGCAGGAATTGTAATTTTTCCGCCCATAGTTGACTGATATGAATATAATCCAAGTGATGTGCCATATACAGTTACATAATCATCTTCCAGCACTCTTGAAGCAACCATATTTTTAGGGTAGCCTACAAAAATGACCTTGTCATAATTACCATTTACCGCTATTCGGTGCTGTGTTTCAGTATCACCCTCTATTACCTGAATTACTTTACCCTTATAAGTCAAACTCTTACCCGTATATGCATCAGGATTTCTGGCTAATTCTGAATAATCTACATATCCGTAATTTTCCTTTATAAATTCTTTCTCCTTAGGCTCGGGTTGTGGGGTTGCGGTTGGTTTAGGCGTATTTGTAGGCTGTGGTTTTTTTGTTGGTGAGGCGGTTTGAATTGCTTTCGGTCCGCTTGTTGTTTGTATAGGTATGGCAGTTGCCATATTTTGTACTTGCTGCGGATTTGACTTGCATTGGCTGAATAATAACAAAATGACTATGATCGATAAAATTATAACAGCTATTATAAGTATTAAAAATTTTTTATTCGGGGTAGGCTTCTGTTCCTGCGCATATGCAGTGTGTGGCATATACTCATTATTATCCGCTTTTTCCGGCATAGCTGCAGCTTCTTCTAATTTCATACCGCACTCACCGCAAAATAATTCATTATCGGCATTTTCATTACCACAGTTTAAACATTTTTTCATCATAATCCCTCCACTTGTGTATTTTTGCACTTATATAAGTGCAAAAATATTATAGCATAATGCTAAAATGAAGTCAAGAGATTTTGCACTTATTTAGGTACAATGCGGAGTTAATAATATGGATAGTGTTTATGAAAAAAAACTTGGAAAAAATATACGTGATTTTCGTGAGAAGCGAAAAATGACACAAGAAGAACTTTCTACTAAGCTACAGCTTTGCGGTTGTGATATTACTCGCAGTGCATTAGCTAAAATGGAGGTTGGACAAAGGCATATCTATCCTGATGAACTAAAAAATATTAAGCAAATTCTTAATATATCTTTTGATGAATTGATGGATGTTTAATTGAACCGCTTATTGAAGCGGTTTTTTCTTGTCTTGACACAATATGACAAATTCCGATATAATACATATGTCGGCACACCTTCCGGCAGGAAGGAGGTGATATCATTGCTCGAAATTATTTGTACATTTCTTATATCCGTCTTTGCAGATATAGTGTCATACTTTATATGCAAGCGGCTGGACGGAAATCGTGCCGATAAAGATTAAGCCGCCGGCTTTGCTATTTTAATATAGCTCAAAAAAATACCCCCGAAGACTGGTACTCTTCGGGGGTATTGCCGTTTAATGTGAAATCATTGCTCGAAATGATAATTACATTTACACAATTATATTATCACAAAACTTTTAAAATGTCAACTGTTTAGCGCTAAATTACTTCTCGTTAATCTTCGCCTGTGCAGCTGCAAGTCTTGCGATAGGCACGCGGAACGGTGAGCATGACACATAGTCAAGACCGATCTTGTGGCAGAACTCAACAGATGTCGGGTCGCCGCCGTGCTCGCCGCAGATACCGATATGGAGATTCGGATTAACCGGCTTACCGAGCTTAATAGCTGTTTCCATAAGCTTACCAACGCCTGTCTGGTCGAGCTTTGCGAACGGATCGTTCTCAAAAATCTTAGCGTCATAGTAAGCGTCAAGGAACTTACCTGCGTCGTCACGCGAGAAGCCGAATGTCATCTGTGTAAGGTCGTTTGTACCGAAGCAGAAGAAATCAGCCTCAGTAGCAATCTCGTCAGCCGTAAGAGCGGCACGCGGGATCTCGATCATTGTACCAACCTCATATTTAAGGTCAATACCCGAAGCGGCGATTTCCGCGTCAGCAGTTTCAACTACCATCTTCTTAACATACTTTAATTCCTTAACCTCGCATACGAGCGGAATCATAATCTCAGGAACAATCTTCCAGTCAGTGTGCTTCTTCTGAACATTGATAGCTGCGCGGATAACAGCCTTTGTCTGCATCTTTGCGATTTCCGGATATGTTACGTCAAGACGGCAGCCTCTGTGTCCCATCATCGGGTTAGCCTCATGCAGACCGTTTATAATATCCTTTATAGCCTGAACGCTCTTGCCCTGTGACTTAGCGAGAATTTCAATATCCTCTTCCTCTGTCGGAACGAACTCGTGAAGCGGGGGATCCAAGAAACGGATTGTTACGGGGTTACCTTCAAGAGCCTCATAAAGCTGCTCAAAGTCGCCCTGCTGCATCGGAAGAATTTTATCAAGCGCAGCTTCTCTCTCCTCAACTGTGTCAGCGCAAATCATCTCTCTGAATGCGTCAATTCTGTTGCCCTCGAAGAACATATGCTCTGTACGGCAAAGACCGATACCCTCTGCGCCAAGCTCTCTTGCCTTCTTAGCGTCAGCCGGCGTGTCAGCGTTTGTGCGAACCTTAAGTGTTCTGAACTTGTCAGCCCAGCCCATTATTCTGCCGAACTCACCTGCGATTGTAGCGTCAACAGTCGGAACGATACCGTCATAGATATTACCTGTTGAGCCGTCAAGTGAAAGCGTATCGCCCTCGTGATACTCCTTGCCGTTCAATGTGAACTTCTTGTTTTCCTCGTCCATAGCGATGTCGCCGCAGCCTGATACGCAGCAGGTACCCATACCACGCGCAACAACGGCTGCATGCGAGGTCATACCGCCTCTGACAGTCAGTATACCCTGTGCAGCCTTCATACCCTCTATGTCCTCAGGTGAGGTTTCAAGACGAACAAGAACAACCTTCTCGCCTCTTGCTGCCCACTCCTTAGCGTCGTCAGCAGTGAATACAATCTTACCTGCAGCAGCGCCCGGTGAAGCGCCAAGCGCCTTGCCCATAAGCTTTGCTTCCTTCAATTTAGCAGCGTCAAACTGCGGGTGAAGAAGTGTGTCAAGGTTACGGGGGTCAATCATTGCAACTGCTTCTTCCTCCGATCTCATACCCTCGTCAACGAGGTCACAAGCGATCTTAAGAGCAGCCTGCGCGGTTCTCTTACCGTTTCTTGTCTGAAGCATATAGAGCTTGCCGTGCTCAACGGTGAACTCCATATCCTGCATATCTCTGTAGTGGTTTTCAAGGTTCTGGCAAACATCCTTGAACTGTGCGAATGCCTCGGGGAACTTCTGCTCCATCTCGGCAATCGGCATCGGTGTTCTTACACCTGCAACAACGTCCTCGCCCTGCGCGTTTGTAAGGAACTCACCCATGAGCTTCTTCTCGCCTGTTGCCGGGTCACGCGTGAACGCAACGCCTGTACCGCAGTCGTCACCCATATTACCGAACGCCATCATCTGTACGTTTACGGCTGTACCCCATGAATAGGGAATATCATTATCACGTCTGTATACGTTTGCTCTCGGGTTGTCCCATGAACGGAATACCGCCTTAACAGCGCCCATAAGCTGCTCCTTCGGGTCTGTCGGGAAGTCTGAACCGATCTTAGCCTTATACTCAGCCTTGAACTGCTCTGCAAGCTCCTTTAAATCGTCAGCCGTAAGCTCAACGTCCTGCTTAACGCCGCGGTCAGCCTTCATCTTGTCGATAAGCTCCTCAAAATACTTCTTACCGACTTCCATAACAACGTCACTGTACATCTGGATAAATCTTCTGTAGCAGTCCCAAGCCCAACGGGGGTTGCCTGAAGCCTTAGCCATATAATCAACAACTGTTTCATTGATACCGAGATTAAGGATTGTATCCATCATACCCGGCATTGACGCTCTTGCACCCGAGCGAACAGATACGAGAAGCGGATTTTCGGGATCGCCGAACTTCTTGCCTGTGATACCCTCCATCTTTACGATGTACTCGTTGATCTGTGACTGGATTTCATCGTTAATCTGTCTGCCGTCCTCATAATACTGAGTACAAGCCTCTGTTGAAATTGTGAAGCCCTGCGGAACAGGAAGTCCGAGATTAGTCATTTCGGCGAGGTTTGCACCCTTACCGCCCAAAAGCTCTCTCATGTTTGCATTACCCTCTGAGAAAAGGTATACATACTTGTGTGCCATTATTTTTCCTCCTAATGTTTATTTATTTATAGCCGCGGATTTTACCGCATATTGCTCATAATATAATTATATCATAATTTTAAGAAATGTCTACATTTATTTTACAATTTTTGAAAAATTATCACATATAACGCTCAAGACATTTAATCCCCGTCAAAACGCTCTCCATATAGGGATAATCGGTTAAAATTCTTCGTATACACCGCTTACAGAAATCATAGCGCAGCGCGTCATTGTCGCGCATTTGCTGTTTCATACCCCAGGTGTGGGTAAAGCGCGTATCTCCTCCCTTAAAAAGTGAGGGCATATCGGAAAACGCGCTCACGGTCATACCGAGCCTTGCCGCGCACATCGGGAGCATTCTCTGCTCCGCAAAAACCATATATGCAAGGCGGTCATTTTTCTCGTCCGTATGGCGCATAAAATTGATTGCTTCATCTGTGTAATAACGCAAAAGTTCTTCATTTTTTATTATACAAAACGCCGTATTACACGCCTTTTTTGTCCAGTCAAAGTCCTGCGGAAACTCATAATCTGTCGCGTGAAAAAACTCCCTCGGCGGATATATATGCGGCGCAAGCTCCTCAAAATGGATTACCGTCACATCTGAAAGCTCCGCTTCGTTGACCTTCTCCCACATAATAAAGTCAGTGTCAATCATCGCTATGGGCGCAGTCTGTTTTGCAAGCGCAAACAGCTTGCCGCCCGCCCAGAACACATCGGCGTTTACGTCAACATCATCAAGGCAGACATCAATTTTATCCCATATTACATTAAGCCCGTTCGCGCGGTAAAAAGCCGCCGCCGCGCTGTCGCAGACCATTGTTATACTACCGTTCATTTTTCGCCAAGTGAGCGCGGAGAGGATTGTCGTTAAAATTTCAAAATCCTCCGTTTCATATGGGCGGTTTGTTCTGTTCGTAAAGGGTTTTGTCCAGTTGATATGTATTGCGTCCATTTTTTTGCTCCCTTCAAAAAAATCTGAAAAACCCCTGGATTTGCGGATTTTTCAGATTAAATTTATGCCGTAGCCGTTTACAAAGATAATTCCCGAGCTGCCGAATTCGATTATATCGGGCAGCTTTTCACCGCTGCCGGTAAAATCGTAGCTGCCGCTGTACGAGCCACCGTAGCTGCCGTTTAAAACATATGAACCGCCGTAGCTTGTGCTGATTTCATACGAACCGCCGTAGCCTCCGGTAAAGCTGTAATTCCATTCATAGCCGTAGCCGAAGCTGCCGGTGTAGCTTGTATCGTAGCTCATTCCCCATTCATACGAGCTGCCGAAGCCGCCGGTGAAGCTATAGTTCCATTCATAGCCGTAGCCAAACGAGCCAAAGCCGCTGCCGCCGAAACCGTACGAACCAAATTCGAAACCTGAGCCAAAGGCAAAGCTGTAACCGTAGCCCCATACGCCCGAGCCAAGCGCGTATGAACCGCCATAGCTTCCAGAACCAAACGACATTCCATAGATAAAGGAATAGAACGAAGAAGA
Source organism: Clostridia bacterium (assembly GCA_017406485.1). GTDB lineage: Bacteria > Bacillota > Clostridia > UBA1381 > UBA1381 > Hominilimicola. The sequence goes on along the minus strand of JAFQYK010000414.1, from coordinate 12 downwards.
AAATGAGGTTTG
>JAFQYK010000413.1 GCA_017406485.1 Clostridia bacterium | reverse complement strand
ATATCGGCTACAAAGGTACCGGTCAGGATTTCGGCAATTGAGATTGCCGCGCCGAACCATATCAGTCCGTTTGAAAATACTGTTGATTTTTTCATTGTTTTCTCCCTTTCCGACTTGGGTAAAAGGATTATCCGCAACACAAAAAAATGAGCTGCGGAAACACAACTCATTAAATCGCACGTTATGTTCCCTACGTTGGAATTACCCAAATCAGGTTATACGGGTCAGAGCGGCGTTTACGCTCTATCTCAGCCCCCTTGCGGCGGCACCCCTTTTGTTGGTTTATTGTTTAAAAGCCCGAAGAAGGTTATTTAAACATTCTTCGGACTATAACTGGCAGGGGTAGAAGGACTCGAACCCTCAAGAACGGTTTTGGAGCACTTGAGCGCACGCCCCAAAAACCGAGCAACCGCAACAAAAGGCGGAAATTCCGTCCCGAAAAAAGCGACGAGACGGCGACCGACAGTTTCGGGTAACAATGGCGAGTTCCCCAAATCCGTTTGCATAACCCCAAGCCAAAAAATAATCCATACTGACAGTCTACCACACACCGAGCTCAAAGTCAACCCCGCAAAGCTCTTTTTTTTCGGCAGCTTTGCCAGTTGCCACAAGCAAACCCAACACCCACAGGCGACAAAAAGCGTCCGAAATGCAATCCCTCTCACAACGCTTGCCCCGCAAATCGGCAGAGAGAACCGCCCGAAACGAGGTCTGCACCGCAGACAGTGCTAACGGTCACATATCACTCGTGCAAAAAACACTTGCGCCCCGAACGCGGCAAATTCAATCTCTTAATAAATGACTCCGAAAAAATGCGGGAAAAAGGGAATTGCCCCAGAACACCCACATAACTCCGTCCGATTCCCACTCCCGAAAGACACCGAATTTCAAGGGATTTCCCTTTTCGGAAAAGGGAATTGCACACAAAAAGGACGGTCTGAACACCGTCAAACCGCCCTATTTTCATTATAAAGAAAAGCGATAGGAGTCTATGTCTGTAAGTTTTTCTAAATGTCTGTAAAATTGCTTTGCTTTCTTTATTGCTAAATTATAATCATCACCAACTGGAATGGGTATCTTAAAATATGTGTCCCATGCATCAATTTTCAGTTCTGGCTGGCTAGCGGTTTGCGCAAGGTAATATATCTGTTTTCTGCACAATTCACTTCTAAGAGAATACCACAACAATAAGCCCTGTTCTTTACTCTCAGGTACTATTACCAAAAAACCAGATGTGCAAATTGCGTTATCAAATTCTGGAGGAACTAATACCACAGTTCCTCTCGAACTATTATTAAGAGCTACAAGGATGTCTCCTGTATGGATTTGATATTCACCTCTAGTCGGCAAGTCTTCAAATTTCCCCTTTTTGTATTTAGTAATCAAACCATAATGAGTTACATCACCAATTTCGACATACTTAAAAATCGTATCACTTTTTTTGAACTGCGATTTTTTTGTACTAGATAGTTTTTTTCTTCTAGTTAACTGTGCTCCTTCAATGATATCTACGTTGCCAGTTTTCAAGGCTTCAAACATAGATTTATAAACGTTTTTTAAATCGGGGCAATAGAAAAACGCATCAAATCTTTCAGTTGTTAATTCTTCCCCTGTAACTAACCAATATTGTTGAGGACATTCAAGATTTTCTGTTTTATCATAGTTATCTCTTGTTGTGGTTGATAACAAGCCTGTTCTCTGCCATTCCAAATATGCGATAAGTGTTTCGGTAAGATTGTTTCGAAAAGGAGTATCTCTTAATGAGTTATCATGTCCAATATTATTTGATATGGACATGAATATATTACATTGCTCTTCCGACGTTTCAATCTTTTTCCTAAGATGAATGATAGAGGTTTTGATATTTGCATTAGCTTTAAAAAATGCGTTAAAAGGTAATGAATGTACACCCAAAACTATAAATTTCTCCGTTATCCATTCTCTTAAATCTTCAAATGTTTTTCCGTTTATCACCGTGTCATCTAAGACAATAAGTAACTCTCCACCATCCTTTAATAGTTCATAATAACGATTTAGAAATAAAACACTAGATTTGGCGCTAGACGAATTGTTGGTTAGCTCATGCTGTTGTAATATCCGCTTTTCATCATCATTAGAAGCAGAATAATTCATACTAAAAGGCGGATTTGTTAGTACGATATCAAATGAACCTTTCTTTATAGTATTCTTAAATTCATATAATTCTTCTTTTGTTTCAGAGGTCATATCTTTTGTTTCTTGGGGGTCTATATCTAAACCATCACCACGAAATATATGTGAACCACCATCACCATGAAGATACATATTAATTCTCGCAATGCGAGCTACTCGTTCATTCGCTTCAATTCCATACAAGCACTCCTCGCATATCTTTCTGTGTATATCCTTGCGTTCTTTACTCGTCAAACGAGTATCATTACGCAATCTTCCTGTTAAATACGCCATTACTTCAATAAGGAATCCCGCTGTTCCACAGCAAGCGTCTAATACCTTGGGAGGGTTTTTAACATCAACATTTCTTAAAGCAATTCTAGTCATAAAATCCACAACTGACCTTGGTGTAAAAAATTGACCTAAATCTTTACCTCGAATAGAAGCTGCTAAAAACACCTCAAACATGCGTCCATTTAAATCTTCGTCAATAGAACTAAGATTTACCGACTGAAATTTCTTTATCAGTTCTAAACAGGTGGATGCAGAAAGTTTTAATGTTTCATCTTTTTCAAAAATTCTTTTTTTGTGTTTTTCAATAATGGCGTATTCAAGTTCCGTGTGTAAATTTTTAAAAAGAATATCGCGCACAGGATGATGACTAGTGTTACTTTGTGCTTTTAACCATGCTTCAGTTAGTGGTATTTCATACAATTCCGTTTCTATCGGGAGCGATTCTCTTTTTTTATCTTCTTGTATTTTTATAAATATAAATTTACAAAACTCAAAAAAGGCATCTGCAGGAGCCAATTTTTCTTTTTTCCAAACTAAGTTATGTGATTCGGCAAATAAATCGTTAAGTTTTTTTGGTGGTAATGCCTCAAATGGTAATGTAGTTTTTCGCTTTTGCTCCACTGCTCCATACTTAATGAATGTACGTAGAGTTACATATGGTGGTGTGCCACTAGCAAAATCTGAAAGCTGTAACATTACGACTGGTGTTTCACTATCATGTGGAAATAATCCTGTAAAATGCCCATTTGAAATCAATAACCATTTGATTTTTTGTGAATCCAGTTTTTTATCTCTATTATAACTAAGAGCATAGCTTGCTGCCTGTCCCCATGCATTTAAAATATTGACAGAAGGTTCTTTTGCTTCAACTACCACTTTTGCATCTTTATTAGCATTCAATAACAGAAAATCAACTTCTTTCATTGATGTTTTCCTTCCATCATGAATTTTTAGTGATTTTACATGCTTTTTAGGTAAAATACAATCACTAGGGTAGCCTAAATCATGAAATAAAGGAGCTAATAATCGTGTCTCTACTTCAGCTTCTGATGTTAGTTGAGAAGAATCCAAATCAAACAATGTACTGTATGCCATTATAATTACCTCCAATCAACTTTATTATATCACAGTAATTGGAATTTCACAATACTGAATTTAAAAAAATAATAAAAAATGGGGATTGCCACGAAAACCCATAAGCTTCCTTCCAGTTTCGCATCCTTCACAGTACAAAAAAACACGAGGATTTCCCTTTTCGGAAAAGGGAAATCAACTTCGTGTTTAATAATAAATATCTTCCTTGTAGCCGTACTCGATTAGTAATTCATCAACAATGTACAGGTCACTTCTGCAATGCAGGTCACTGACACCTTGACTTACAAGGTCATAGGTCTTTGAGTGGTAAAACTTTTCTAACGCTTCTTCCTTGCTTAAATCCGCCTTCTCCGCAAACAACGATATTATCCTCGAATACTTGCGCTGAAGCAGTGTTTTATTAGCTGTCAAAATGAACCACCTCACTCTTAATGAATGTTAAATGCTTATCTATGACTGCTTGATTTGCTATACATATCTGATTATTAGGCTTGTAATACTTCAATCGCTTAATGGCTTCTGTTTTGTCTATAAGGTTGTCAAAATACAACTCTATTGTGTCATACACTCTGTCGTTTGCGATACCGCCTATGATAACATCATAATCAGCTACAGATACTCCACGTCTGCAAGATATAATATAGTCTAACCATTCTTCATTGTGTTCATCAAACTTTTTAACCTTGAAATCGTTAGTTACAGCTTCAATATCAAGGTCATATACATTCAGTATTGGCTGTTTATTATTCTTGTAAAACCGCTCTGTCCACGCTTCGGCTTGTTCCTTTAAATCCGTAACATAAAACCCTTTGCCGAAGTCAAGATTGTCCCTTGAATGTACAATGTCGGGTTTGTCAACAATAAGGTGTGAGCCGTGATACACTATCATGCGCTGACACCTCTTTCATTAAGAACATTACAAATATCATCAAGTATATATTCCTTGCCTTGTGTATGCAGTGATTGATAGCATGGGACGATGTAACCATACAATACATCAGTATCTTTAGTCAGCATATCATACACCTTACTTGCAGGCTGATTTATTTTATCTCCGAGCGACTCTATACAAAATACCGCAAAGGAAAGCTCATCGCTTGTCATAAAAATCACCTCATTCTAACAAAATATACCTTCTGCTGTGGTTATTATACCACATAAATATTATAAACGCAACACTGAAAAAGGACGGTTTAACCACCGTTAAACCGCCCTTAGTCGACTTATGAGATAAAGCTGTCCGCTAATTCGGATGCCGCTCTGTCTGCCTCCTCAGTTACATGGGAATAAGTGTTGGCTGTCACTGAATAATCTGAATGTCCGAGCCTTCCCTGCATAGTTTTCATGTTCACACCGCCTAACAATAATAGCGTACAATTCGTATGTCTAACATCATGCAGACGTATATGCCTAAGATTGTTTTTCTTCAACAAACGGCTGAATTTTGATGAAAAAGCATCAGGGTTGTAGTACGTTCCATCATCCTTACATACAACAAGGTCATTATCCTTGTAATTGCTTTTCTTTGCACGTTCCCGTTGCTTTGCTTGTTCGATTTTTAGCATTAAACATTGTGAGTCAGATAAAGACAGATAACGATTACCGCTCTTACTTTTTGGAGCTTTTTCAACAATTTTTTTATTCTCGTCAAGCACAATGTTTCTTTGTATGTGTACTTGCTTTTTCTTGAAATCTATGTCACACCACTTTAACGCTAAAAGCTCACCACGTCTTAATCCTAAGATAAGGTCTAAATGTATTGGGAACTCAATTTCATCACCTTTCATGGCTTTCATCAGCTCGTCTACCTCTTCTTTGGTGTAAGGGTCTACCTTCTTGCTGTCGCATTTTTTAAGCTCAACACCATCACAAGGATTTTTAGGAATAATATTTGCCTGTACCGCTTTATTACAAGCTGCTTTTAGATTCATAAAAATGTTCTTGACTGTTTTCGGATTTCTATCCTTATTGGTTGAGTCGGATTTACCATATAAATCATTGACCCATTCCTGTACATCAAGGGTTGTTAAATCCTTTAAGTACACATTTTCAAAGTGAGGTAGCTTAAACAGGTTTTCAGCCTGAGATTTCTTAGGCATAACTTGTGCTACTGTACTGGTTTTCTTAATGAATTTGTACTTAGAATGACGTTTTTTTGCTACATATCCGTCCTTATTAGTATAAATAATAGTGTTCTTGTCATCACCGAGAAAATATGCGGTATCATCAGCCGAACCTGCAAGACGTGTGTAAACCGCAATGCGATTATCTGCTAATAATGCTTCCCGTTCATATTTTGCCAGTTTAGAAGAATATCCCTCCGTCTTTTCTTGCTGAGTTAGGTTGCAGTATTCATTTTTAACAAACGCTTCAAAACGTTTGTCGTAAATATTACGCAACTCATAGAAGCCATTACGCTTGTACTCAGCAAGTACGCTGTCAGGGTTATTTTCGTCAACATACCAACCCATACGCCCCAATATTTGGTCGTATTTCTTAGTGTCTGGCTTGTTTTGTTTAGCCATATTTATCGGCGAAAAAGTTATACGCAACTTGTTTCAAATGAAAAACCATTAGGTTAATCAGCGAGAAAGCCGTTTGTATAGCTTTCTCGCCTACACCTCCATTCTGTTATTCGTTATTTTTTATGTCATTACACCGATACTGCTCTGCTTCAATGTCATATACCTCATTAGGTATTTGACTATCGTAAATGCAGCCGTTATAATCAACCAACTAACAATCATATTTCTTGGCAATGTCACCTAAGTCAGCCATGATAGCTGTCAAGTCGCTGTGTTCTATATCAAGCCTTACCATCAATGTAATCATTACTCATCTTCTCCTTTCTTGTTAGTGTTAGTGTCCTCAATAGTAGGTACTGTCACTACCGCCACGCAATTTTCCTCGTCAATCTCTATGGCTGAGAATGATTTAGATGAATGACTTTCGTAGTATTTTTCTAAGCCAAGCGCAGCTACTATACCTTCTACGAGTCGTGCATTGTAAATAATCTTTCCCTTGCCTAGCTTGTACTCTTTAAGGGCTGCCATCTTACTTCCGCTCAGAATTACCTGACGCTTATCTACTATTACGCCTATGTAGACAAAATCTGTAATACTCATTGCCTTCGCTAATCCGCTGGATATGGGCAATTCTTTTGCCATACCTTTCTGTCTTAACGATTGTAATACTTATATTGCTTCTTCCTTTGGTAGATGGCGCATATTTTTCTACATTCTCTGCCTTTTTAAGTCTAACAAGTTTATCACTCCCTTCGGTTTATTATGATAGTATCATAACATAATAAATTGCATATGTAAAGTATTTCATTAGATATTTTTATTTTTCTGTAAAAATGTAACGAAATTATTGCATATTTAATGTGGATATGTTATAATAATTATAGGGAGATGATTAGTATGATAAAAGAATTAACACCAGAATCATGTGAAAACACAAAGGATAAGTATCTGTATATAATCAGTCATTTTGAGGTTGCAAAACAGTCTGAATTTGCAATATTATACGCTAAAATCTTTCAACAGAAAGCAATGCAATCAACAATTGCTCATAACTTCAAACGGTTTAATATTGTAAAATCTACTAACGGTTTCTACACAGTAGGTGAAGTCAAAAAAGATAAACCTGATATTAGTATATTTTGTAGAAAATATGTAACAGATGTTGCTGTTATAAATACACACACATCTATGGCAAAGGTAATATTTCAAATATCACAACATGGCTTAGAAGAAGAACTATGTTTTTTGTTACGTGAATATATCTATAACTCTGGAAGAGATAAAGAAGAACATCAACTTGACCTTACTACAATTACTCCAAATTATCAATCTGTTACGGTTACGGGCTTCGTCAAGATGATAATAAGTTTAATTTTTAACCTAAAATTGGAGAGTTCTGTTTCTGACTATAGATTTTTTAATTTGGAACAGACTGACATTCTCAGGCAGATTGAAAATTAAAAAACTCCACCACAACCCGAAAAAGTAAGGATTTATCAGCATAAACCGCCGTTTTATGCGTGGTGGCACTTTTCAGCAAGGAGAAAGAAACGCAGAAGAAGGTAAACTATGCCTTCTTTTGTTTTAAAGCAAATGAAACTTTGATTTTGTGTAACAATAACCAGCGTGACGTCGTCTTTGACGGCGAAAGAGAAATAAATAGATGTAAATAGATGTGTCTAAACGACAATAAAGCAGGTGTTTCTCTCTAAAAAGAAGCAAAAGAAAAACGGCTTATACCGCATAGGTAAGCCGTTTTTTAACTGGCAGGGGTAGAAGGACTCGAACCCTCAAGAACGGTTTTGGAGACCGGCATGTTACCATTACATCATACCCCTATATAGGGCAGTCATTTAAACTGCCCTACTATTTTACTACACTATCCGGCAAAAGTCAAGTGCAAAGAATAATATTCTTTGAAAGTCACATAATTAACATCAAGGTACTCATCAAGCGGATACAAACAAAACCTCCGGAAATTTTCCGGAGGTTTTTATATTTGGGAACAATTTATTCCGTCACTTCAAACGCGACCGAGGCAATCATAAATTCATAATATGCCCAGTGCGTTTTGGGAAGGTCGATATAGGGACAGGGAACGGTGTCAATTAGTTCCTTATCGGGAACACGTCCTGTTGCGACATTTGCCATTCTTACCGCCTCGGAGCGTCGTATCGGGTTTTCGGGCCGGAACGTACCATCTGCATAGCCCGTCACTACACCCGCTTCCCAAGCTGCATTTATACTTCCCGCGCTCCAGCGCATTTCCTCAACGTCATTAAAGACCTTATCCTCTACCGGTTCTAAGTCCGCAAGCGTTACTATCATAGCGGCAAACTGCTCGCGCGTCACCATTTCCTCGGGGTAGAAGTTACCGTCCTCAAAGCCTGAAACAAGTCCTCTTGCCGCCGCCTCGGCTATAATGTCAACATACCACGTATCCTCTTTGACATCGGGGAAGATGTTCTCGTAATCGCCTTCCTCCTCGCCGGCAAGCTTTATCATAATAGTTGCCGCCTCGGCGCGCGTCATATAATCATCTGGCTTTATCATTTTCTCATAGCCCATAATATACGGCTCATTATTTTCGCCTGAGGAGGGCTTGCTTGTCGGCTGGGGGCTTGCTGTCGGCTTTACGCTCGTTCCTTGAGTTACCGTAATTGTGACCGTGCCATTTAGAGATTTCTGTCCATCCACATACGCGGTAATAACCGCTGTACCGGCATTACGTATGGTTACAATTCCGTCCTTAACGGTCGCTACCTCCTCATTGTCGGAGTTCCAAATAACATTCTTCTCTGTATCGGTATCCGCCACGAGCGATATGGTGTCGGTATCTGTCGTAGTCTTAATCTCGGTAACATGGTTTCCCCTGCTGCCGTCCTCTGTTCCATACCGTATAACAAAGGAATTT
>JAFQYK010000412.1 GCA_017406485.1 Clostridia bacterium | reverse complement strand
GGGAATGGTAAACTCTTTCCGTTTACCGTCAAAGTATTCCCAAAGCTCTAAGGCGCACTGTTTTATTTCGCTTGTTTCATTTTCAATTCCGTCTATGTACCCGAAGGAAACATCGGTTATCTCACCGTTTTCGGAGGCGATACCGATTTTACCTATGGGGAAATCGTAATACCAAACAAATCTCATAATAATCAGCCATACTTTCACTTCGTTCAAGGACCTGCATGCTTTACGCTGCAAAGCCGCTTATATACGAAAGAACTTTGTTCTTTCAATCTATTATCTGTTTAAAATTTTACCATACACAGGTGTTTTTGTCAAAAAAGACTTGACATTGAGCGGCGGTTATGGTAATATATTTGAGTGATTTTTAGAAATCATATGCGCTCGTAGCTCAGCTGGATAGAGCGTTCGGCTACGAACCGAAAGGTCGGGGGTTCAAGTCCCTCCGGGCGTACCACATAAGTTTGCAAAGCAAACAGCAAAACAAAACCGTGGCTCGATGCCGCGGTTTTGTTTATAAAAAAGCAATCCATTTGGATTGCTTTTTTTGGTTACTTTACCTCAATTCTTATCCTCCACTCGAAATCCTTTTCATCAAAGCGGTATTCCTGAAGCGGCAGGGGACCGCAGGAGTTTTGACCTATGCCGTTTTGCTTGTAGTCCACGCAGAGGATTGTATCGTCTGATTTCTGAAGCTCAAAGTTATGCTTCTTTTCTGTCAGTTCCTCCTGTGTGTAGTGTGACGCGTTAAACGAGAACGGCGCGTCAGAGCTTATGCGGAGCGTGTCGGTTTCAACATAATGCGTGCCGAAATGTGAGCCGTTTTCCTGCGGCTTAATATAGTCCTCGTGCATTTCGTTGACGGTCGTTTCAAATTCGCCCAAATATGACGCAAGGCGCTTGTCGGAGTAGCTTTCATACGGACCGTAGCCGTAGTATTTTACATTCTCACCGTTTGTAAAGAACCGCAGGCCGAAGCGGGGGAGTGTGGGGAGTATGTTGTTTACCTTTACGTTCGCTTTTAAGTCAATAGTACCGTTTGCGTAAACCGTCCACTCCGCAAAAATATCCGCCGTTTTTTGCAGGTAAATCGGCAAAAGTGCGCTGTGACATTTTATTATAATACTGTTTTCGTTTTTTTCAATTTCCGTTTTATATACGTAGGTTGTTTCGCGGTCGTAGCCGGCGTTTTTCCAGGTAGGCGCGATATTTCGGTCGTTGTCCGTCGGCGCGCGCCAAACGTTCCATTCGAGCGGTTTTGAAATCACTTCATTCAGCTTCACAAAATTACCAACAGCCTTATCGAAAATGTACTCAAAATCATTGCCGCTAATCGTTATCATTCTGTCTTCTTCCTTGACATCAACCGCGCCGTCAGCCGTTACCGCTTCCGGCATAGGGACAGTGTCGTTTATAACAATCTGTTCAAAACCGACCTCATATCCTATGTCCGCCCAAGGGGTATAGTTCTTTAAAAACGCCCAAACCAAAAGCGTATAACCCTCCGGCCCCGCAAAGCTCTTTTTGCCGCGCGGCGGAACGTCAATTTTCATTTCCCTGCCGTTTACCTCGAAACGCAGCATATCGCTTAGCTCCGAAAAATCGTATCGGTTTTCTACTATAAATATATTGCTGTACGCTGTCACCTTGAACGGCTTTATCGCCTGCTTGTATTCCAAAAGTCCTGTGTGCGGAGTTCTGTCGGGGTACACAAGTCCGTCCATACAGAAGTTGCCGTCGTGCGGAAATTCGCCGAAGTCGCCGCCGTAAAGATACTTACCGTCTTTGTAAACGGCGTGGTCACACCACTCCCACGCAAACGCTACAAAAAAGCCGTCATACCTATACATACGGTCGATATACTCCTTAATTCCGCCGGGGCCGTTGCCCATCGCGTGGATAAACTCACACTGCATATACGGCTTGATTTTGCTTTCGTTCTTTTCGGGTAAATCAGTCCAACAGTTTTCCATATCGTAAAATGTGCTGTCACCGTCTGTAAAGTGTAAAACGTGCCTGCCGGGGTCACGGAAATATTCGTCAATCCATTCGTAAGAGGCGTACATTGTGCTGATAACGTCAAGATCAGAAAGGTCGTTTTTATGACCGCACGTCTGCCACGTCGCACTCTCATAATGCGTCGGACGCGTGGAATCGTATTCCTTTATCCATTTGAGTGTTTTCTCGACATTCACGCCATAGCCACCCTCATTGCCGGCTGACCAAAGGCAAACACACGGACGGTTTTTGTCGCGGATAACGTTTCGCTGATTTCTGTCAAGAATAGCCTCGCCCCAGTCGGGGTCGTTTGCGAGAAGTCCGAACGTATTGCCCTGTCCGCCGCCGTAAAGCGAGGATGTGCCGTGAATTTCCAAATCGGCCTCGGCTATAACATAAAATCCCAGCTCGTCGCAAAGCTCCGCAAACCACGGCGCGTTGGGGTAGTGGCTTGTGCGGACAGCGTTTATGTTATGGCGCTTCATCAGAAGCAAATCCTTTTTCGCTTGCTCCTTTGAAATTGTGTAGCCTGTTACGGGGTCAGAGTCGTGACGGTTTGTACCGCGCATTTTTATCGGTTTGTTGTTTAAATAGAAAATGCCGTTCTCAATTCTGATCTCGCGTATGCCGACCTTTTCCTTTATTACCTCGTTTTCGGTCTGTATGTAAAGCGTATAAAGGTAAGGGCTTTCTGCGTTCCATAAAATGGTGTTATCAACTTTGATTTTGTTGTCGGAGCCGCTGTATATAACGCCCTTTTCATTTTCAAGCACAAATGTCACATCGGTATTTGCGTCAGCGTCAATGGTTATTGTGCCGTCAAGAGTTGTTTCAATTTTGTAATCCCTTACGCGCTTTTCGGGACGGCTTAAAATATATACATCACGGAAAATACCGCTCATACGGAGCTTATCCTGATCCTCTAAGTAACTGCCGTCGCACCATTTCATAACAAGAACGGCAAGTGTGTTTTCACCGTCTTTTACCTTGTCGGTTATATCGAATTCGGATGTAGAGTGAGACACCTGACTGTAACCGACGAACGTTCCATTAACCCAAACATAAAAGCACGAATCTACGCCCTCGAAGTTGAGGTATTGCCGTAAATTATTGTCAACATTAAACCTCGTCACATACGCGCCGCAGGGATTTTCATACGGCACATACGGCGGATTATACGGAAACGGATAGCGGACATTTGTGTACTGGTGATTGTCATAACCGTGATTTTGCCAACAGGACGGAACGGGAATTTTATTAAAGCCGTTTGTATTGCCGTTTATAAAATCCTCCGGCACATCATCAACGCAATTATAGTATGCAAAATCCCACTCGCTGCCAAGAAGCTGTTTGCGGTTTTCATTTCCCTTTCGCGCATTTTCAATATCTGAATACACCTTATAATAGGAACGGTTTTGCTCGGTTCCTATATGAAGTGTATTTAAATCATTGTAATATTTTTCAATTTTCATAATTATATCCTCCGTGG
>JAFQYK010000411.1 GCA_017406485.1 Clostridia bacterium | reverse complement strand
GCCTCAACAGGACCTGCGCTAACCGTTCTCTTTGTAGCATTGGCGGTGAACTGGCAGATCATCTTGTCCTTAATACCGCCGCCGACAATGTTTACAACGTTGTACTTGTTGCCTGTAACAGCCTCCATACCCTCAACCGTCTGACGATACTTAAACGCAAGGCTCTGTGCGATACAACGAACAACATCGCCCTTAGTCTCCGGCACCTTCTGACCTGTCATTTTGCAGTAATCCTTAATTCTCTGCGGCATATTACCGGGCGTCTGGAAAGCGGGGTAGTCTGGGTCAATAAGGCTTGCGAACGGCTCGGCCGCATTTGCCTGCTTTTCAAGCTCATCAAAGCTCAATAATTCGCCCTCGCGATCCCACTGTCTGCGGCTCTCTTGAATAAGCCACAAGCCCATTATATTTTTAAGGAAACGGATTGTCTTGTTTACGCCGCCCTCGTTTGTGAAGTTGTACTCAAACGCGCCGTCTGTTACGTTCGGCTTGTCAAGCTCTACGCCCATAAGTGACCAGGTACCCGAGGAAATATATATAAAATCCTTTTTATCCACAACAGGCACCGAAGCAACCGCGCTGCCTGTGTCGTGAGAAGCGACCGCTACAACCGGCACCTCCGCGATACCCAATTCCTCCGCAAGCTCCGGCTTAACAGTACCGACAATTTCACCGGGGAAGATAACGTCTGTAAGAATATCCGTAGGAATTCCCATCTTTTTAAGCATATCATACGACCACTCATAACGCTCGCTGTTGTAGAACTGTGTGGTGGACGCATTGGTGTACTCGGTCTTTTTAACGCCGGTAAGGAAGAAGTTAAAGAGATCCGGCATCATAAGCATAGTTTTTGCGTTCTTTAATGAACTGCTGTCTGACAGTTTTTCCGCCAAAAGCTGATAAAGCGTGTTAAACCAGTTAAACGCGATACCTGTTTCCTTAAATATTTCCTCCTTGGGAACTAATTTAAACGCCTCGTCATACATACCCTCGGTGCGCGTGTCACGGTAGTGGTAGGGGTTGCCCAACAGCTTATCCTTTTCATCGAGTAAACCATAGTCAACCGCCCAGGTGTCAATACCGATACAGTCAATGTCGCGGTCACCTGAGTTGGCGCACTTTAAAATACCTTGCTTAATCTCGAAAAACAGTCTTAAAACATCCCAATGCAAGTCACCGTTAATGTTTACAGGGTCGTTTGAAAAACGGTGTTTTTCCTCCAATGTGAGTTTTTCGCCGTCAAAGGTTGCAAGCATAGCGCGGCCTGAGGACGCGCCAAAGTCAAAGGCTAAAAATTTATAGGTTTTTCCCATATCCGTATCCTCTTTTCTTTAAATAAGTTTAATATAATTATTATATCGTATCCATAATAAATTGTCAATATTTCACAATCAGAAATCATATAATTAAGTGTGGTAAAATTATTTTCCGCCCGGAAAATACGCAAACATCTTGAAATTCGTTTTAAGGTGTGTTATAATGACTTTACAGGTAATATTTTGAAGGGAGAGAGTGAAATGGCGGCGGCAAAGAAAAAGAAGCTGCTTATGTACAAGGGTAAGCCCCTTATCAAGTGCGGCGACCGTATCTATTACGGAAATCTCGAAGATAAATGTATCCTTGCGCTCGACATTTTGGAGAGCAAGGATAAAAATGATATAAAAAGCACAACAAAGGTCAAGGTTCAGGTTATGGACAACACCGGCGAATTCGGCAAGGGTCAGGTATACAGAAAGGGCGAAAGAGAGAACCTTTACAAAGCGCTTGACATTGGCGAGTGGTGGCTTCAGGATGCAATACAGATGATGGGTTAAGCAAAAAGCGGGGAACACCCCGCTTTTTTAGTCCGTTATTTTTCCTATGACAATTCCGTTTTCAATTCTTTCTAAAAGAACTGTCCTGAATTTATCCTTTAGCTCCTCGTCGGTCGGAGCGTGAATGGTAATATAATTATCTGTTTTACCTTCAAAAGTTCCGTCCGACGCGCGTTGTTCAAACAGAACGCGCATTTCTTTTCCTAAAAAACGCCCCAAAAACGCATCTCTGTTTTTCCTCGTAAGCTCAATAATAACCTTGCTTCTTTCTTCCTTAATCTGCGGCGAAATCTGATCGGGTCTTTTTGCTGCCGGTGTGCCGCGCCGCCGGGAATACTGAAAAACATGCGCGTCAGCAAATGAAATCTCATTGACAAACTCAACTGTTTTACGGAATTCCTCGTCCGTTTCACCCGGAAAACCAACCATAATATCTGTGGTTATTGCGACATCGTCAAACGCTTCGCGTAGTCCGTCCACAATCGCCTTAAATTCAGCCGTGGTATATTTACGGTTCATTCTCTTAAGCGTTTCATCACAGCCGGACTGCAGGGAAATATGGAAGTGGTGGCACAGCTTTTTTGAAGCCCTGACGCTGTCAATGAAGGATTTATCAAGCGTCATAGGCTCTATTGATGAAAGGCGGATACGTTCAACCCCTTCAATCTTATCAACCGCCATAATAAGCCTTTCAAGACTCATATTGTCCAAATCCCTGCCATACGACGCGACGTGAATACCCACAAGAATAATCTCCTTAAATCCATTTGCCGCAAGCCTTTTAACCTCAGTCAGAACCTCGTCGTACGGTCTGCTTCTGACAGGCCCGCGGGCGTAGGGGATGATACAGTACGAGCAGAACTGGCTGCAGCCCTCCTGAATTTTAATAAACGCGCGGGTTCTGTCGGTATATTCTTTTATATTAAGCTCCTCGAACTCGTGAACCTTCATAATATCCGTAACGTGGTTTACGCACGATTCTGCTTTTAAATCCTCAACAAGCTTAACAATTCTTTTTCTGTCCTGCGTGCCGATAACGATATTCACACCCTCAATACT
This sequence comes from Clostridia bacterium, assembly GCA_017406485.1. Lineage (GTDB taxonomy): Bacteria > Bacillota > Clostridia > UBA1381 > UBA1381 > Hominilimicola. The sequence goes on along the minus strand of JAFQYK010000411.1, from coordinate 1,056 downwards.
CAAGACCTCCTCCGGCGCCGTTTGCGCGTAGCAGCCGGTTACGGCTACAATAGCGTTCGGGTTGGTCTTTTTTGCGCGCCTTATAATCTGGCGTGACTTTCTGTCGCCCATATTCGTAACGGAGCAGGTGTTTATAACATAAACGTCATTTATATCGTTAAAATCGCGTATCTCATAGCCGCGTTCCTTAAATAACTCAGCCATTGCCTCGGTTTCGTATTGATTTACCTTACAGCCGAGAGTGTAAAAACCAGCTTTTTTCATATACATAACCTTTCTGTAATCAGATTTACCACAAACAGTGGTGTTTACATAATTCGCATTAGCATTATTATATAAAATTTTTAAAGAAAACGCAATACCTATTGACTAATTCAGGAAAAAGTTGTATTATATAGAATGTAAGCAAATAAGTTTACATAGGTTACAAGGATAGAAATAAGGAGGAAAAGTATTATGAAAACATTTGATCTTCTGTTAGGCTCGATTAACGATGTAAAGGATTTCGTTAACATTGTAAGTAAGTATGATTTTGATGTTGACTTGACATCAGGCAGATACGTTGTTGATGCTAAGTCAATTATGGGTATATTTAGTCTTGACCTCTCAAAGCCGATAAAGGTAGAGGTACACAGCGACGACGCTGATGCATTTATAGCTGAGCTTGACAAGTTCATAGTTAAGTAATTTAGAAATCTACATAAAAAAATCACCTTTATAAAGGTGATTTTTTTATGCTTAAATTTAGTTTTCTGTTTCAATATCTCTTGGTATTTCAAGAGTAATGTGACCGATTTTTGCGCCGCGAAGCTCGTCAAGCACCATATTCGCCGCGCGTTCCATATCAATCTCGCCGCCGGAAACAACCAATCCGCGTTTTTTGCCGATTTTTTCAAGCACCTCATAACCTTCAAGACCGTCAATGGTATCGAGCTTATACCTCGCGCAAACCTCGTCAGAATAATTGTCGCGCAGATAATCGCACAGGGAATAGGCGAGAAGCTCAGTGTTCATTATCTCGTCCTTGATCGCACCGGTATATGCAAGCCTTTTGGC
>JAFQYK010000410.1 GCA_017406485.1 Clostridia bacterium | reverse complement strand
GGTAGTATTTGTGACAATTCATAAATCTGGAGCCGGAAACCTTGAAATCCAGCAGAAGCTTCGTGAGCTTTCAATGCAGGCGTGCGAAAAGTGGGGCATTGACAGACCGTATCAGCTTCCGCTTGAAAGCGCAAAATCCTCCGGAGGAATATGGGCGCCTACAATAAGGTATAATAACGGCAAATTTTATGTCACTGCGACTTATGACGGAAGGGGTAATTTTATTATCAGCTCAAAGGACCCTTCAAAAGACTGGAGCGAAGCGGTGTGGGTAAATTTTGAAGGTATAGACCCGTCTATATTCTTTGAAAACGGAAAGGCTTATTACTGTGCAAATGATATCGGCAGCCGCGCAAAACGTTATGGTTCGGAAGGTGTGTCATTGGCTGAAATAAATCCCGAAACAGGTGAAATTATAGGCGATATTCAAAGGATTTGGAGCGGAGCAGGCGGCGGCTGGCTTGAGGCTCCTCACATATACCATATAGGCGGCTATTACTATATAATCGCCGCCGAGGGCGGAACGGGAAACAATCATCACGAAATAGCTGCACGAAGCAATTCTATTTTCGGACCATATGAAAATTGTCCGTATAACCCTATACTTACCAATATGAATGACACTACAAGGCAAATTTCATGCAGCGGTCATGCGGATTTAGTTGATGATAAAAACGGAAACTGGTGGATTGTCCACCTCGGAACGCGTGACATACAAGGCATGACACATCTCGGAAGAGAAACCTTTTTAACTCCTGTTAAATGGAAAAACGGCTGGTTTTACGCGCATAATGACAGAAAAGCGCATATAGAAGCTGACGTGCCGCTATGGAACGGTCAAAAAAACGAACCGGAGTGGGAAGCGGATTTCTGTAAGACGGTATTTGATAAAAGGTGGCTGTGGCGGCGTGCTCCGGATAAATATAGTTATAGGCTTTCCGACGGTGTATTAACAATTAAGCCGGCACGAGTTAAGCTATGTGATTATAGCGGTTCTCCTTCATTTATGGCGGTCAGACCGATTGATATTAAATACAGCATTACAGCCGAATTTGACTTCTCAACCGAAGCTGATGGTGACGCGGCGGGAATTGTAGTGTTTTTGGACGAGAGCTTTTATTACCGCGCATATAAAAAGCATAAAGACGGCAGAGACTATATGATTTTTGAAAAACAGATTGCCGATATAAATTCGGTATCTTTCAGAGAGGAAATCGGCAGTGGCAGACTAAAGGTAAGGATTGTTATGGACGGATATAATTATCATTTCCGCTATTCTTTAAATAATGATGATTTTATAGATATGGGTACAGGCTCGGCAAAACTTCTTTCCACCAATCTTGCAGGTAAATGTTTTACAGGTTCGGTTGCCGGTGTGTTTGCCGAATGTGACAGACAAACTGAGGCTGAGATGAAATTATTTAGATTTTGTATGAAGGCGGAATCAGATTGAAGGATTATTTAGATAAAAAAAGGTGATGTTATGGAATTTACAGTAGACCGTGACGGATTTAAACTGTACTGCGTGCTGGAAAAGCCCGATTTGAAAAAATGCCCTGTTGTAATTATGCACCACGGCTTCGGAGGATGTATCAGAAACGGAGAGGACAGTATTTTTACTGCTATCTCCGAAAGACTTTTAAAGTCGGGTATCGCTTCTGTACGCTTTGATTTTGGCGGACACGGCAGAAGCGACGGCGAATATAAAAATGTCAATCTGTTCACCGAAATAAATGACGCTGTTGCGGTTTTGGAATATGTAAAAAAGCTTGATTTTGTTACAGAGGTATAT
>JAFQYK010000409.1 GCA_017406485.1 Clostridia bacterium | reverse complement strand
GTTGCCGGTGCAGACAAACAGTATATTCATAGCCATATTCCGTCATTCCTTCTTCCGCTGTTTCAAAAGAAAAAGCCATAGTTATAATGATTATATCACATCTATGGCAAAATTTCCACTATTATTTGTATGTTTTTCAAATTAATGTTAATTCATTTAGAAAGGACTCGAATTTTTTTCGATTTATCATTGAACGGCTCCCATTAAGCAAAATTGCTCACGCTGTGAGCAATTTCCTATATTATAAAAAATGCGAAATGTGTATTATTTTTCTAAGCATTTTAATAGCTTGACCACAACTCCGTTTTGCAAAGCGGCATCATATCTGTCATATTATTCCAGAGCATCGCCTTGATCTCGTCCGACCCGTCTTCCGTAAGCTGTTCCGAAAGGACGGTAACATTCATGCCAGCGGCATCAAATATCATCTCCTCAGTGCGTACACTCTGCAGTCTGTTATCCTTGTACGAAGCGAAAATCACGCTGTATTGTCCGCTCTCAGGCACGCTTACGAGCAGTATTTTGTCTACGAACATAAGCGAGTAATCCTCCGGAGGCATCGGCGGCAGGATAAAAAAGTCCGACTCTGCCGACGCGCCGTTGTAGTTCTCCGTTTCCGCTGCCGTTACGCGTATTTTGTATACGCCCCTCGTGTTCGGAATATCGTCTGCATACTCACTGTCATCGCCATACTTAGACCTGTATTCATATTTCACCTCGCTTGAGCTTGTGGTTCCGTAAACTATCGGAGACATCGGCTCTCCGCCCTCATACCAGCCGAGCAGTACAACCTCAAGCGACATATTCGCTTTCGCAATACTCGCTCCTATTGTACAAGGCTCAGTGTCGAGGTGATTTTCATCACCCTTAACCTTGTAGTAAACCGTGTACTCACCCGCATCCTTTCCGCTCGGAACAGCGGTTGAGTATTTTTCGCCGTCAAGGCTGTAGAGAACCGTTCCGCCTGTTACCTCCGGCGCAGCTATAAGTTCCTGATTGGTACCGCTATAAACAAGGGAGTAAGTTTCAGGCTCGCTTACCTCAGATCGTGCCTTGCCTACTGTTACCGTAACATCACTTTCAAGTGTCTCGTAATTTTCAAGGTCTGCCGGAGTGTATACGGCGGTAAATGTGTGTGTGCCTGCATTTCCAACGTTTGTCTCGCTGTCTTGCCATTCCCAGCCCTGCGGAAGCTCAATATTTGAAAGCGTATCGCCGTAGGTTGCGGTGAGAGATGTGGGAATTTCGGGCGCCGAGTTCGCCTTATTTACCGTAAGCGGCAATTTTCTTGTGACGGTTTCTGTTTCGCTGTCATAACCCTCAATTCTCGCCCATGAGTAATTGGGGTCAGCGGTGACAGTATATTTTGCCTCATAGCCGGAATTTGTGACCTTGGGTGTGATAGTATCATCAGTCCATTCCCAGCCCTCCGGTAAGGGGATTTCGGAAAGCTTCGTTCCGTAGGTAACGCTTGCAAGCGCCGGTTCGGTAAGCTCCGCGTCCTTTGGGAAGATTGTTACCGTCAGATTTCCGATAGCTCCGTCATTGTGGTTAGCATCGCCTATCGCCTTGTAGTATACGGTATAGGCATTCGCGTCAATGCCCGTCGGCACATTTGTTGTGTAGTCGGTTCCGTTTAAGCTGTAAAGTATTTGACCGCCGAGTGCGCTGCCTTCCTTCACAAGCTCTTGCTCTTCTCCTGTATAGGTAAGCATTTTAACTCTCGGCAGAGTGACAGATACATCAGCTTTTGTGACGGTGACATCCACCATACGCGTTATCGTAAGGTTTTCTTCGTCAAAGCCCTCAACATTGCTCCAAGCAAAGTTCTTGTAGCTCTCGTCCTCCTCGTCGCTTCTGATTTTGTATATGGCTTCATAGCCTTCCGTATTGCTCACATCAGGGATCGTATCGCTGTTTGCCCACATCCAGCCGTCCTGCAGGGGGATTTCGTACAGGTGCTTTCCGTAAACAACGCTTTCGG
>JAFQYK010000050.1 GCA_017406485.1 Clostridia bacterium | reverse complement strand
TTGTACGCGCCGTAGGTGAAGTAGTCACTTTCGGGAGCGTTTGCAGCGTCGGTGTAGGTCGTTGTGTAAGACGTATTCGGAAGCTTAACAGCCGCGTCTGTGTTCTTGTTATACGGCTTGGTGACGTTGTTCTTTGTAAGCATATCAACAATCATTGTGATATTGCCGCTCAAATCATTACCGTCATACTTCGTGTAGCCGTATTCGAACTCGTAGAGGTCGTTACCTTCACTGTCCGTACCGGTCGGAGCTGTATCCTTCGTTGAGAAGGTCATCTCATCACTTGTGCCCTTGCCTACGATTACCTCAAGGTTATCCTGATCCTTGAACATCTGCGAGATGAAGAGGTTGTAAATCTTTGAGGTGCCGTAGTAGATAGGCTCGGTACCTGTTTCGGTCTTCTTCACCGCTGCCGTTCCGCTGCCTGATGCAGCCTTCTTAGCCACGCGTACCTTGACAAGCGTTACGGCGTTCTCGCCCTCGACGAGCGCTGCGCTCGGAAGAACGCTGCCAAGCTTCGTTGTACCCTCGTACCAGTCAGACCATACGATATGGCTGTCATTATCTCCGTAGAGCTTGACGTTCTTATCGTAGTAATCCTTATCCTCGTCGGTTGTACCCTGGCTTAAGTAGCCGTAGCTTACGTAGTAGCTGTTAATGTCACCTGCCGGCTTATCTGTGCCGTCGGGCTTCTTGTTAAGGTCAAGCTCGAGGTAACCCGGTGTTCCCGGTGATACTCTGACGTCGAAGCGTTCCTTATTTGTGCCTGACTGTGATGCAACGTGCGGCTTGGAGCTGTCATAGCCTGTGCCGTCAGCGTCGTAAACAGTTATGTACGGCGTCATATTGAGCTTGGATACATTGAGCGTAAATGTCTTCTTAGTACCGTCTGTCGCCTCTACCCAGATTTCTGTGGCAGTGGTTTCATCCGCTGTGCTCAGAACAAAGCTGTCCTCTGTATCCTCGTGTACCTTGTAGCTGTTGTTATCCTTGAAGGTTACCTTTGCGAGAGGCTCCCTGGTGATGGCGGTAAGGTCAACGACTGAAGCTGTATCCGGTACGTATACCGTGTATTCATTGTCGCCCGTCTTATCCGCGTCAAGCACCTGAGTCTTGCCGCTGCCGTCTACGTAGCCGGCGGTTACCTTTTCAAGGTCGGTTACGCTGTTCTTGATGTAAATTCTGAGTATCTGGATTTCCTTCTGCTCATACGGTGTACCCTCGTTATAGGTAACCTCAGCGTAGATTTCGTTCGGTACGCCGTCGCCCTTGTTCTGAACGTTGGTCATACCAAGAGTTGTCTTGTACTCCTTGTAAACGTTATCCCAGAAGGTAACCTGAACACCCGATACGTTCGGTCTGAAGTAGATATTCTTGTCGCCGTCATTATTAACAAGTGCGTTGTGAATTCTTACCGTCTTGCCTTCCGCATCTGTGAGCGTGTAGGTTCTTGTCGGCTCATTTGCCGCCGCACCGTCAACGCTTGTAACAGTTACAGTCTTATCATCAAGAGTTGCTTTTTCTGCAAGGTTACCCCAAAGTGTCGAATCATAGTACTCAGTATACGCGTCTATGTCGAGCGATACCTCGTGAACTATAAGCACGTGGTACTGTGCCTCTGCCTTATCATCCATAGCGAGGATGTACGCGTATCTGTCGAGAAGCTGACCCTCTGTAAGAGCTATGCCGCTCTCGGTGTACTTGCCTGTTTCGTACGCATTGCCGATTGTATCCTTGTCAAGTCCCTTTGCAGAGTCAATGTATACCTTTGCGAGTGAGTTGTCGGGGATAGTCTTGGCTGTCAGCTCGTCGAGCGTGTTTACATCGCTCGGTACTCTTACAATATAGATAGTGTCGGTTACGTTACCTTCAGAATCTGTAAGGTCAGCCTTTTCTGCCTTGACTGTCTGCTCCTTGCCCTCGCTGTCAGTGTACTTGCCTGTTATATTAAGGTCTGTCTTGTTGTTTATTACAATTACTCTCAGGTATGACTTTCTGTCAATCTTCGCGTCAGCCGTCGGCTTAACTGCGATTGTCATAGTGAGAACTGTTGATTCTGTGATGTTCTGGCCTGTGAGCGTGATGTTATTCTTCGTGTTAGCCGCTGCAGGCGTGGTGCCGTACTTGTACATATCAATTACAGCATTCTGTCCGAGCGCCTCTGCGTACATACTGATGTTGTTCGGTACCTGTACAACCGTTTCATAGATTGTAACTGTTTCACCCGAAGTTTCGTCTATTACATCCTGCTTAACGAAGCCGTTTACAACTGTGTTCTCAATAATCTTGTCTGTACCGTTGACGTGCAGCTCCTTAAGGTCAAGGTCAGCTCTGTAAATTGTGAGCTTATACTTAGCCTCGTTCTTGCTGAGTGATGAGATTACCGAAACGTCTACCGTCTCGACATCACTTGTGAGAGCGTAATCCTCATACGTGTCATACGAGGTTCTGCCCTTTCTCGTCTCACCCGGCTCGATAGTTACGTGCGATGCCTTGTACTCTGCAGCCGCAAGGAGGTCAACAACCTTTGTTCTCTCGGGTACGATTACCGCGTACTCGCCGTCGCCCGTCTTTTCAGCGCGGAGCGTCGTTTCGGTTGCCTTGCCCTTGTCGTACGTTACGTCAATGTAGTCAAGGTTATTGTTGTCACTCTTCTTATAAAGTCTGATGTATGCGATGTTGTTGAGGTCATCCGGTATGCCTGCCGCGCGTCCCTTACCTACTCTTACCTGCATCTCCGCGTAGCCGTCCGTGAGACCTACGGAGCTGTTGGTGTAGAGAGCCGGTGAAGTTGCTGTCGGAGCCACTGCGCCTGCCGGCATATAGCCTACCGTTACGCCCGCGTCATCGCTCTTTGCCTTAACCTCAAGATCTGTGTAGTCGCCGTCTATGAAGATTTCATAAACGTCAGCCATTGTGCCGTCAACCATCTCTGTATGCGGCTCGTAGGTTTCACCCTCGGACTTCACATACTCAAGCTCAAGGTCGAACAGGTGAACTCTGAGCGGATATGAAGCTGTAAGAGCCGGTGTAGAGTTGGAGGTTACGGTGATTGTTCTCGTGAGAACAGGTGCTGCGTTTGCAGTCTGATCCTCCTGAGTTGCGATATGGCGGACTGCTGTATCGGAGTCAATCTGTACCCAGGCACCCGTTGAGGTTGCGATAGCCTCAATGTCTACCTGCTCACTGTCCTTATCGGAGAGCAGCCAAGCGTCATAGCCGATTATATCGCCGTTTGTATCCTTTTCAGGTATAGCCTTTACGCTGCCCTTTACTCCGTGACGAACATACGCAACATTTACTTCCTTAAGCGATACATCGTCGCTTACCTTGTAGATGTTAACGTGTATGGTTGTGTAATCATCCGCACCGGCATCCTCAGCCCTTACATTGAACTCGTAGGAGGTAAGCTCATCCTTCAGATCAGCCTTAACCTTAATCTCGTTTCTGAAGGTCTTTGTGCCGATTGTGCTTTCATCAGGCACTGCGGCGCCGATTTCTGTGAGGTCGCCTGAAAGCATTACGCTTCTGCCGCCGGCTATTACCGTGATATTTCTGTTAAGCGCGCTTGCCGGAACATTTACGTTATATGTCTTGCCGTCTGCCTCAGGTGTGAGTACTGTTTCTGTTTCGGTTACAACGCCGCCTGCCTCGGTTTCCTCGCCTATTTTTACAGTGAGGTCGCCTATGCTGAGGTTCTTTCTTGTGAGCTTCAGCGCGTATCTGTAGGTATGCGGATTGTCACCCGGTACGTCTACATAAACCGGGATGTAGATGTCCTTGATGTCAGGTCTTAAGTAGATGTAGGTGTACTTGTTGTTACCGGCATAGCCTGCGTAAGTCGTTGTGTACGGAGCGCTGTCTGTTCTTGTTTCATATGTAGCGTCAGCGTCAAACGGAACGGTAAGATACTTAACAAGCGTTGTTTCCTTGACAACTATTCCGCCGTCATATGTCTTGTCTGTACCGTTATAAAGCGGCAGGGTCATTGTGATCTTAGCGTCCGAAGCAAGAGCCTTTGCCCAGATGTTAAGCTCGGTATCCTGTTCGCTTATCGTCTTTTCAAATACGCCGTGGATACTTAAGTCATCGAACTTATCGAAGCCGAAGGTATCGTCAGGTGTAACGGCTCTTGCGGTAAGAGCCTCGTAATCAGCGTCGGTTGTGCCGTCCTTCTTAAGAGCAATCTTTAAGAAGTCAAGACCGCCGAAGTAGGTATCTCTGTTGAGAACAAGCATATAATCCTCGGTTGTTTTGCCGTTCTCTGAAGTTACTCTGATTACGTACTTAGTTGTTTCCGTACCGTTGTCAAGCGGGAGATCTGCCTTAGCCCACTCTGAAAGCGAAGCGTCTGTGTTGTCACGCGTCAGCGGTGTTACGCCGCCGGAAGCCTTATCGAATACCTCGATGGTCGCTCTGGAAGCTGCCTTTATCACAACACTTGCCGTATTGTCTGTGAGCGGCTGCGAGTTGAACGAGGTAATGTCAGGTTCATAAAGCTCGTTATCGTTAACTGTTACGCTTGTAAGGCTTGTATCGTCGCTCTGACGAACGATTGTCAGTGTATATGTCTTAGCCGGAGCTACGTAGCCTCTCTCGGTAGGTGTTACTCTGATGATTACGTCACGGCTTGCCGCGGAAGCGGGAACGTTGACCTTAACATCGAGCGTACCTACGCGCGAGCTGGTTTCGGCTGCTACCGTCGAGGTGCTTTCAACCGGAACAATCTGGAGCTTGACATCCTCTACCGAGTCGGAAATTACAAGTCTGTAGGTATCGTCGCCTGTCTTAACTGCCTTAGTCTCGGTTGCGGTACCCTTCTGAGCTATGATTTCCTTAATGCCCGTTTCTGTTGTTCTCTTGTTGATGTAGAGCGGATATGCGGCTGTGTGGCCGATACCGTCGCCAACCTTGATAGTAAACGGCGTCTGTACCGCATCGTCAAGGTTAACCATCTCACGGTCTATACGCAGCTCGTAGCTTGCGTTTGAGCCTGTCTCGTCATCATCCTCACCGGCTGTGTAACCGCGGATTTCCTCACCGTTCTTGTCAAGGAGCTGCAGCGTGTAGCCTCTTCTCGCCTCGAACGTTACGGTTACAAACTGGTATGTCTTATCAGCGTCAACCGTTGCAACGAATGCGCCGTACTCGTTCGCGGAAACAACATTTGAAATGTCTGTTCTCTCGTCCTGAGTATATACAAGCACATTCTTGAGGTTCGCGTTACCCTTTGTGATAACGAGATTTCTTGTGATTACGTCTGTGTCACCGAACGGAGCAACTCTGATGCTCAAAGGTACGATATAGCTGGATCTGCCGGTTACATCTATGCTGTAATCCTGCTCGTCTGAATCGAATACCCAGCCGCCGTCGCCTATCTTAACCTGCGCGTCCGGATCGCTTGCCTTAACGGAAATTCTAACCTTCTTCGCGTTCGGAAGCGTCTGGTATGAGTACTGTACTCTGTTGAAGTAACGTCTGTCACCGTCTGTATAAACCTCTTCAAGCTGCGGCGATACCTTGATGAACTTCACAAGGTTATAGGAAACCTCTCTGTCCGCCTTGGTGCCGAACTTGCCGTGTGAGGTAATAGTGTACGGATACTCAACGATGCTTGCCTCAATATTTGCATTGTAGGTAAGAACGCCGTCCTTGCTGGTGGCAATCGGTGTTGCCTCTGTGCCGTCCTCATTGAAGAACGGATTTTTACCGTTAGGTCTGTAGAGCTTGATTACCTGCTGCTCGTTCGCGCCTCTTATGATGATGCTGCCCTGTGACTTCTCCTCGCCGATGAGGTTTATGATGTGCTTGTTGTCATAAGCCTTTTCGGTCGGAATTGACGGGTCATCATAGTAGGAGTCGTTTGCGTTCGGGTTTACTCTTGTGCCGGTGATTGTTCTTGTAGCTTCTGTGCCTTCACCGGTTGTAAACTTATACTGGAAGGATACGCCTTCCTCGCCTGTATTAACATTCTTGATAACGTCTGTGTCATCGTCACCGGCGTACATAATTGTGAGCTTATAAACGCTTGTGTGACCTGTTGCGTCGCCGTTATCGTTGTAGTCAGCAGCTTTTACGGTGAAGATGAGGTTTGTCTGGCCGCTCAGGCTCTGCTCTACCTCTTCAAATACACCGCCTCTGTACTTCTCAATGCCGCCTGCCGGAAGTGTTCCGGTGGTGTAAGCCGGATCGTTCTCAAGGAGAACGCTTGCCGTCGCGCCCTTAGGCAGGATTGAAATGTTTACAGGATCGCGTCTGTTGACTGTTGCATAATACTCGTTCGTGGCAATATTGCCGATACTGAACAGGCTGAGGTCAATGTTTGTATTTCTTCTTAAGGTGAGAGCAGTATCGTTTACGTATACCTTATCAACATCCGAAATCTCACGGTCTCTTGAAACAACAAGCGTGTAAACCTGATGATAAATCTCCGAAGATGAGGTTGTTTCAAATCTTAACGTGTTAACGTCGCTGTTTAAGGTGTAGTAGTAGATAAGCTGACCGAGGTTTGAAAGCGCTGTTACCGCGCCGCCCTTTGCGGCCTTACCGTTTGCTTCTATCTTGGTATAGCCGTTAAGCGCGTTAATCTCTACCTCCGCGTTCTGCCATTCGTCGGTTGACGTGATGGCAACGTCGTAAATAGTCGGGTTCTCAGGTCTCGGCTTAGCTATGATACCGTTAACCTTAACATCGCCTATGTCTGTTCTGTTCGAGGACGTGTAGAGCTTGATGCGGTATGTCTGCATTGCTCTTGGCGTTCTCTCGGGGTTATCCTTATCGAAGTACTTCGAATATACGGTAAGCTCGATTACATTTACGGCAGCGTTGAGGTCAATATCCTCCGCGCTGAGCGGCGCTTCCTCGTTCCAGATGTATGTCTGGTCGCCGATTTCCTCGTCACGGAGAGTCTTGCCCTCTATGAGCTCGTCGTTCTCATTCAGGTAGTACGGCGTCATCTTAACGTGGCTTATTCTTGCGTTCTCGCTCAGAGCCTCAACGTAGATGTGCTCGTAATCGGCTACCATAAAGTTGAAGGAAGGTATACCGTCTGTATCTGTGTAATACTTGCTTCCGTCATATGTAGCATAGCTTATGTCGGACGGAGCGTTGGTTTCTGTGTACTTGCTTACGGTTCTCAGACCTAACTCGTCATCGTCACCTACAAGCCAGAGAACGTACTCCTTCTCCGCGCCGCCGTTGTGCGGGCGAACCTTGATGGAGTAGAATTCCTCCGTCTTAATCTTCACGCCGTCCGGAATTTGAATTCCGTGGAGCGAGCCTGCTGTGTTGTTGTCGCGGAGAAGTACCTTGGCAGGATCGGTTTCGGGTGAGCCAAGCTCTACCGAGGTAACTCTCTTAATCTCTGTAATTGTCGCGTGCTCGTTGTTAAGAACGATTGCAAGAGTTGCGTATGAACCGTCCTTCTGCGGAGCCTTCGCGTACCATACGGACTCGTTGTTAGCCCAGTACTCGCCCGGGTTGCCCTCTTCGATGATGATATTCTTAATTCTCGTATCGTCGTCCTTTTCCATAAGGAGAAGCGGATACTTCTTCATATCTTCATCGGACTTTGAGCCTTCGGACTTGACTCTGAGCTGATACTCGCCCTTGTTGTAGGAGGTTGAAAGACCGCTTACAGTTCTCTTCAAAGCAGCGTCAACACTCTCGTAATTGAAGTTGTTGTCCGTTACTACCCACTCGCCGTTTACCTTTGAGTAGAGCGCTATCTGCGCGCCCTCTGACTCAGCCGTTACGTATACGTCGCCCGTAACGCTGGTCTGGCCGGCATTGTAGTATATTACGAATGCGCGTGTATCGTCTGTATACTCGTCCGCGTCAACAGTGAACTTGGTTGACGGGTTCTCGGCGATAATCGTCTTGATGTCACCGACTGTCGTTGTTTCTGACTCTGTTCCGATACCCTGCGCTTCTACTCTGTCTATATCCGCGATGCTGTTCTTACGTGTAATCTGAAGGATATAGTAGTCGTAGCCGCTTGTGGTCTTAACCGGTGTGCCGTCCTGAGCTGTTACATAGATACGTATTACAGGAATTGCGGCGGTGTGGTCATAGTTGCCGTCTTCGTCCTTCGGTGTGTCAACTACCTCTGTAACTGTGTGCAGGTGCGGCGTTGCCGGATCGTCAAGACCGATGTGAGCGCGCTCGTTGCTTGCCGTTACTTCAAGGTTATAGGTATCGGCGGTGTGTGAGATGCTTGTTGAGTAGATACCGTTGTTAAGCTCTACCTCGTAGCCGTCTACAACTACCTTGATGCTTGTGTCATCGGACATCACGATTGAAGCGAATTCGTATTCCTTCGTGAATTCCTTAGGCTCGGTTGTGCCTGTGTAGGTACCGAAGTTCTTGTGTACAACTACCTTGTAATCCTGTTCCTTAAACAGCTTTGAAAGCGCCTCGTCGAAGGTTACAATCTTATCGAATACATTTCTTGCGTGTGTAAGTGTATCCTCGTCGGACTCGTAGTTGTTATTGTCAGGATCTGTCTTGGATTCTATTGTTATGTAGGTGCCGTCGGTTGACTCAATTCTGAGACGTCCCGAATTTGTGCCGGCTGACTCGAATACGTAGAACTGTCTTACCTTCTCGCCGGTCGTATCCTCTTCATCCGCATAGCGTGTGAACTCTCTGTACTCTGTGAAGTCACCGTTGTAGCGAAGCTCGAACTGGTTATCGTTAATCTTCTTGATACCTACGTTCAGGTCGTGCGGCTCAACGTTAATCACATATTTCTGAGTTCTGCCCGACTCGGCTGTTACATATACAGGTACGTAGTAGAGGTTGTTTACGATATCCTTGTCTGCAAGAATTACCGTGAACGGCTTAACTGTCTTACCTGTTACAGGGTCTGTCGGGATAATCTCGCCGTCATACTCAAGAGTTGCGAGCGGGCTGGTGAGAGTTATGTCGAAGTCTACCTGATATGAGAGCTGGTCTGTTTCCTCGTTGAGGAATACGGTGTAGGTCGGAATAATATCCATTGCGGATTCCTTCTTACCCGTTATATCAGCTCTTACGGGGTTAGGTACAGGGTCATTGTACTCTCTTGCAACGCTGTCGCTGTTCTCATAATCCTCTCCCGGAGAGATGGTAACAATCTGAATACCTATATCGTCAGACTGCTTGTAAAGCTCAAGAGTGAAGCCGTCAAGCTCGTCCTCAAATGTATCAAGGCCATAGTCCTCGCTGTCAGCGCCGTGCTCGTTGGAGATAATGTCGCCGTTGTCAAAGTACTCGTAAATCTTAACGATTGTTGACTGCGACGCAGTATCGAGCGCGATACCGGTTCTGAGTCTTTCACCCGCTGCCTCGTCGATGTTCTTTGTTACTCTGAGGCCTTCGTCATTGTCCATATACTCGGTCTTGTAGTCCGAGGTCGGGTCGGTCGTATCATCAAGCTTTAGGGTGCTTATCCAGATACGTCTGCCGGTTACAGGGTCAATTTCAGGCTGAACCACTCTCTCAACGCCGTCAGTTCCAAGCTCAATCTGTCTGTTTTCGCCTATGAGAACCGAGAGTACATCCGCGCGTGACGGAATTACTCTTACGTCAACGGTGTTCATATTGTTGAGGATAGGAGCCTTGAACTTCGAACCGTCCCATTCAGCCTCTACCCAGCGATATGTACCGTTGGTGCTTACCTGCTTAACCCATACAGCCTTCGGCGGCTCTATCTTCTTCTCCTCGCGCACGAGCAGGTAGGTTATGCCGGTCTTGCCGTTCTCTGCCTTAATTACGATAGGTACAACCACGCCAAGGTTCAAATCTACCTTCGATGTGTACATTGTTGTGAGGTTGTACTGGTTAGCGTAGGTAGTTACGCCATCGTTTGTTACAGGTGTGAGATCGTACTGAGCGCTGTTTTCGCCGAGCGCGTAGTCACTTACGTAGTTGTTGTCGGCGAGCTTTGCGATGTACTGTGCTTCGATTACGTCTCTGTTTGCAGGATTTGCAATGTATCTGATGTAGTCCTCCATTGAGAGGAACTTACCGATTGCAACCTGCGCGTATTCATTGGCTGTCTTAACGCCTATTGCAGCAGTTCTCGGGAGCGGAGCGCCGTTTGCGTCATACTTCTGCTCGGAAATGGTTACAAAGTAGCCTGCAAAGTCAGCAGTGTCGTAAACGTCTGTATCTTTGTTCTCCGTTGAGGTTTCGTTAAGACTCTCTGTCTTGTTGTAGTTTACGTTAAGGAGGTCGTAGTAGGTATAGTTACCATCTGCGTCTGTTTCCGCATAATACTTCTTGCGGTTGTACTCGTCCTTAGCGATTTCCTTATTAAACTCTTCATCCGTGTATGTCTTGCCCGTCATATCAAACGCGTGGAGATAGCCGTCTCCGTCAAGCGTTACATCTGGTGACTGTATCACGATAAGAACTCTGTAAATCTCTGAATATCCGCTCTCGCCGGTTACCTTAATTCTTACGAGGTAATCAAGCGGATCTCTTGTTTCGTCCGGATCCTCTGTGTCGATTACGTAATCCTGAAGTCTTATAGGTCTTGACAGGATGTAGCTTGTGCCGCCTGCGAAGGCAACGTCAGCGTCTGATTGAACAGGATCAACAGCCATTGATACCTTTGCCTGCTTGTCGCTTGCCTCAGACTCAATAGTCATCATCTTGTCACGTTCAAAGTCTGAACGCTTGATAGCTACATAGTACTGATACGGCTTTGTCGGATCGTACTTTGTAGTATCGTCCGGATGAGCCGGATCGGCCATTCTC
>JAFQYK010000049.1 GCA_017406485.1 Clostridia bacterium | reverse complement strand
TGGTCGGAGTGACAGGACTTGAACCTGCGGCCCCTTGACCCCCAGTCAAGTGCGCTACCACCTGCGCTACACCCCGGTTTGGCGGCGTCGAGCCGCCTTATTCAAAAAAATAATGGTCGGGATGACAGGATTTGAACCTGCGGCCCCTACGTCCCGAACGTAGTGCTCTACCAAACTGAGCCACATCCCGATGACCATTTCAACAACTATTCTATTATAGCATAAATTATCTGTAAAGTCAATAAGTGAAGCACAAAAAAATAAGATAAAATTTAATCTGCAAAATATGACAGAAAAACCGTCATTTTATCTAAATTTTGCTTGAAATTACCGTTGGAATATGTTATAATTAGTTATATGTATAATAAATTGCGGATAATATACCGCAGAAGCGAGAGGATGAGTAATTTGCGTTGCAGAAAATGCGGAAATGAAATAGAAGAAGGTATGACTGTATGCGATAAGTGCGGAACGCCGGTATCATCCGGCAGAAGCGTTAATTACGCGCCGCGCAGAAGTGGACGTAAGCCGAGAAATATTACGCTTACGGCTTTTTCCGCGCTGTTTATTATGTTCAGCGCAATATCGTTTCTTTTGAGCGGCATTGCCGTAAAAGCTGAGGCGCTCGGCAGCACAATAAAGGCGTCCATTCCGGTTTTATCCGCCTCGTCTGTTGTAGGGCTGATTGCTGACAGCGGTATGCTCAAGTTCCTTTTTGGAGCTTATATTGTATTCGCTGTTGTAATTGTTCTGATGCTGACTGTTTCGATGTATTTTATAATCATAAGAAAGAAGACCGGCATACTCGCAGGTGTTATTGGAAATGCGCTTGCGGCGCTTTTCGGAATTATCATTATTATAACGTCATTCGTCATAAACAGCAAATACGGCGGCTCGGCATTTGCGATTTCACCGTCAGTGTGGCTGTGGCTGAATGTTCCCATTAACATCGCCAGCGCTGTCTTTATTCTTTTAAAAAAGGATGATATAGTATAGCGGAGCATCGCCGCTTCAAAAAATCGTAGTAATAAGAGCAAACGACTTAACGGAAAGAGGTAATTAAGAATGTTTTGTCAAAAATGCGGAAAAGAGGTTAAAGAGGGTACTTTCTGCGATAACTGCGGAAACAGGCTTGATATGCCATCTGTTATATGCTACTGCTCAAACTGCGGCGCGGCCGTTGAAGACGGACGCGAAACGTGCGGAGAATGTGGCGCTAAAATCGAGGGAATTTTCAAACTTGATGTCGGCAGCTACAGCCGCGGCAGAGGTATAAGCAGTACAGATAACACCATAAAACGTTCACGCAAACCAAAAAAAGCCATAGTCGCTGTATCCATAGCTGCAGCGGTGGTAATTGCCGCAGCGGCAGCTTTCTATTTCAGCGGCGTTTTTAAAGGTTCTATCTCAGGAAGCCCTGTAGCTGCAAACGCATACCACAAGGGAGCCGCGCTTAATATTTTAACAAAAAGCTTCCATTCAGACTCGGCCGGCGCAGACAGTCCGGTCGTAAAGGAGCTTGAGAAAATAGCGGGAACACCGCTTAAACTTGATTTTGTTGCAGACGAAAATTATCATTCAACGCTCACCGGTATAATCGGCTCCGGCAAATACCCCCACGTCCTGCTGATAAACGCAACAAATCTGGCATTTTTACAGGCAGTGCGTACCGGAGATTTCTGGGATATTACCGATATATTTAAGGACTCCGCCAAATATCCGAATTTATCGCAGGCAAATGCCGATGTCAACCACAACATCTCAATAGACGGTAAAATTTATGGAATTTATCGCAGCAGAACTATCGGCCGGGCCGGCATTTCAGTAAGAAAAGACTGGCTTGACAAGCTCGGTATGACAACGCCGGAAACGGTTGAAGAATTTTCCCAAATGCTCCGCCGTTTTACAGAGGATGACCCCGACGGAAACGGCGTTAAGGACACATTTGGTATGATTGTTACCGACTACATCGACGGTCCGCTTGATAACCTCGCCGTATGGTGCGGCGCTCCAAACGGCTGGGGCGAAGCAAACGGCGAGTTGTTGCCGTCGTTTATGTTTGAAGAGTACACTGACGCGCTTACTCTTATGCGTGACTGGTACAATAAGGGATATATAAATTCAGATATGGCTTCATATCCTTCGAGCAAGTGGAACGACAGGTTTGTAAGCGGCGAAGCAGGAGCGATTATTGACGTTGCAGACAGGGCAAGACGCCTTGCGGCAAATATCGCGCCCGAAAATCCAAATGCAGTCGTTGACGTATTCGGCTACGTCAAAAAAGACGCGAAAACCCCCGCCGTGACATTACCGACCTCCGGTTATGACGGCTACTATGCCTTTCCTAAATCGACCATAACCACGCGCGAAGACCTTGAGTATGTGCTTGGAATTATGGATAGGCTTAACAGCGAGGAAGCCGTTAATCTTATGAATTACGGCATTGAGGGCGTGCATTATACAAAGGACGCGGAGAATTATGTCACCGTATCACCTGATGAAGCGCTAAAATCGGATTACACCGATCTCAACCAGCTATCTATGGCTGTTGTTGATTTTCCCAATGGTCTTAAAACCAAATATTCCACACCCGTTGCAGAAAAGGTGAACAAGGTTTATGAGGACAACGAAAAATACGCTCTCTACAACCCCGCCGAACCATACCTTTCCGAGGCACGCTCAGGCAAATCGGCTCAGCTTGATGCGATTATCGCTGACGCGAAGGTGAATTATATAACAGGAAAAATCTCGAAGGAGGAATATTCCGCGGAAATTGAAAAATGGAAAAGCAGCGGCGGTAATGAGCTGATTAAGGAGATAAATAATTTATATAAGCAGTCGAAGTAAAAAAGTTTCTGAAGTGGCTGCGCCTGCTTCATCTGCCACCGGCAGCGCAGGCTCCTTTTCGAATCCTTCATTGAACCGCCAACAAAAAAGGCAGGGCATCCCAAAAAGCCTGCTTTTTGGGAAGAAGGAGCGGCAATCCGTAACGTGCCGCCGTTTTTGCAAGAAAAAACGGCAAACCCAAAAGGATTTGCCGCGACGTGGCGGACAGGGTGGGATTCGAACCCACGTGCCGGAGTTACCGACAAACTGATTTCGAGTCAGCCCCGTTATGACCACTTCGATACCTGTCCGTATATTTAGTTTGTCCGCAAAATGCATCTATAGGGCTTTGTCCCCGTTATGTCCTGTTGCGGTACCCGAAATTCGTTCTGCTCGCTTTTCGCTCGCCGAATTCCGACCGCTGCCACTCCTCGCCCTCGTTTCATCTGCCACCGGCAGCACTCGGGCTCGTCCCCACTTCGATACCTGTCCACGAACTACGTTATTTTACCACAAGCTTATGCAAAAGTCAAGCACATTGAAAAAACGTGCTTGACTTTTTCACTATTTTGTAAATATGAGCCAATTATGAGAGAAGAACCAAGGCATACCTATAATATCAACAGGCCGCCCCTCCGCGTTTCTATACCAGGAATAATTCCATCCGCTTCCCATATCGCAATAGAGTGCGTCACGTACACCCAAATCCTCCAACGCGCTGATAAACTCGCCGTAGTGCATCTGCGTACGGGAATCTATGATACAAGCTCTGTCATTCAAAATAGCCAGTACACGGTAGCAGCGAAATTCATCGCTGTCGTGACTGCCCCGCTGTCCGTCATAAAGGACGATGAACTGCTGGTAGCCGGAGCCGCCCTGTGCCGCAGCGCTTTCAACGGCCGCCGCCGCTTCATCCACATTCCAGATACGCGCAGTTCCGTTCACATAGGTAAAGGCGCCAAGTCCCTCCTGCACAGCTCCTTGTTCCAGATGCCCGTCGTGAGCGTGCAGACCTACAATATTGTCTTCCCGGAATTCAAGCTGATATTTGTGCTGAAAGGCAGCCGCCACACACATTTGAATAGATTTATCGTCACGCGAGGGTCTTTCCTCTCCTGCCACAAAGGATATATCGTTATAATTCACGCAAAATATATATAAATCGTCCGTTTCAAGCAAAGCGACATCCTTGTCGCTGTCACTCATCGCCTCCCGCACCTCTGCGGCGGAGGTTATGGTTTGGTCTGATGTCAGGCGGTTGTGATATTGGCTCGTCAGAATAAACAGACTGAGCCCTAACATCAGAAAGACCGCGGCTGAGTTTATAAAAAACAGCAGCCGCAGTGCTTTCACCGCAATATGCTTCATCGCAGCCCTGTTCATGTGCATATAAAAAATCAAACCGGCAAACGAGAATACGCCGTTTGACGCTACAGCATAGAACGGCCAGTTATAGCCGTCAAAAATCATAATGGTGCATATGTTAAAAATTGACAGCACGGTGGTGAAAAGAAACCACGTTGCTGCGTATACGTTTTTAGTCATTTATTCATTCCCCCACATACTCCCTTTGATCAAGAATGAGCACCAACTCCGCACAATCCACTAAAACAAAAATAAACAGTTCATCCAAGTGCAATGTCCATATGTACAGAACGTAATCAAGCCCAAAACTCAGGATAGGAGCAATAATCAGCTGGATTATCACCAATATCAGCAGAAACGGGACTGCGATCTGATTGATATGTATCCGTATTGCCTTGCGTTGTTTTGCGGCATAAAGAATAAAGTGACCGGCGCAGACAAAGGATTGGATGAAAAGAATCATCATTTCCCCCGCTAAGAAAACAAATCCCTGCAGACCCATTGTTATATAGATTTCCGAGTCCCTTTGGAGAAGGTCACCGAGCGCGTACTGTGACTGGCTGCACAGCATACAAAAAATCAATCCGACAACGGCGGCCTGCATCAAAAACAGCTTATGCCTCCTCATCGAATAAATCAGGGTTATTACCAGCGTCAGCCTGATCATCAGATCATACTTACCCGTTAGACTTATACCTCCGGAACGGATGCCAAAGAGATAAACCACCGGTATAATCAGCACGCTCATGACTGCTGCAATCATGGCAGTGCGTTCGCTCAGAAAAAAACGTTTATACCGGCTGCTCAGTGAGAATTTTTTTTTGCTCATATAAATCAACAACCTTTTTTATTGTATACCGTCAACCATTTTTATGACGTTTTCGCACAAAAGCTTTACCCGCGAGCGGTACTGATCAATCTCGTTCTTTACCGCAAGCATTTCCTGATGACGCTTTGCATGCTCGTCGTCTATCTGCCGCGCAAGGTAACTCGCGTCAAGTTTTGCCTTACTTATAATAGCGTCAGCCTCGGTCTGCGCATTCTTTCTTATATCCTCCGCGGACTGCTGCGCCATAGCGATTGACTGCTGCATAGTCTTTTCTATCTGCTTATAACGCTCGACTGTTTCGGTGAGCATTCCTATCTTGTTTTTCAGCGTCTGATTTTCCTTGAACAGCATTTCAAAGTCCTGAATAACCACATCCAGAAAATCATCAACCTCGTCACAATTATATCCCTTTAATTTCTTTTCAAATTCCTTATTCTGAATATCGATCGGTCTGAGCATTACGCTTCACTCCTCTAAATATATTTCTCCACTACTATATGAAGCCTTCCCTTTTGCGTATTCGCGCCAAAGTGTTTTAATATGAACCGTCCGTAACCCCTCACCGAAACAAGGTCGCCTTCTTTTAATGTTGCGGCGCGGCTTATATTTTCACGGTGATTTACCTTAACATATCCCTCTTTTACAAGTCTTTCGCTTATTGCTCTGGAAATGTTATACGCCGCGGCTATCACAGCGTCAAGCCGCTCCGAGGCAGCTATACACGCGCGTTCCTCGCGTTTTGGCCGCGGCGGTGTAAACTCAGCCGTACTTATAATACGAGTCTTAACACCGGCGTTTGCTATCTTTGTTATGTTTGCAGCAATGTAGTCGGCTATGTCCGCGCTGACTATCGCATACGCGCCTGTTTCATCGGTTAAAATGTCGCCTGTTTTACTCCTGTCAATTCCAAGCGACATAAGTGTGCCGAGATAATCACGGTGGTTTAGCTCGCGGAACTTTGGCACATCAAACCGCAGCACAGCCAAGGGAAACGCGCTCTCCTCCGCTTCCTCCCAATCAGGGAAAACGCCGAGAATTGTGCGTTCACTGCCGCTATAGCCGCCGAAAAACATCGTGTTATATCCATACGGCATAGAGTGGCTGTCCTCGATTACGGCACGTTCGCCGCCGTCAAGAAAGTCCGAGAAAACAGCCTCGCTCCGACGGGAGCAGAGCCTGAACAAATCATCCGTTTTTGCAAGTAAAAGTTTTGTATCCATTTTATCTCACAGGCAGAAAAACAGCGGTAAAATTCCATAAATTCTACCGCCGCCCTCTATTTACATATTCCAGTCAAAGGTATTTTTTGTATGCTCCTTCAGATTGTCACCGGTAATATCTATGTTTCTCGGAGCGGCAACAAATATGTCTCTTGAGGCACGTCTTACATTGCCGTTAAGTCCATAGGCAGTACCTGAGATAAAATCAACAACACGTCTTGCATCATCATCGCCAAGCTGACCGATGTTGAAGATAACAAGTCTGCCGCTCTTTATTTCATCAGCTATGCCGGTCGATTCCTCAAACTGCGACGGAGTCATAATTCTGACTCTTGAAGAAGAACCCGGGTTAATCGGAACCACCTTTGAGGCGCTCTTTCTCGAAACCTTTGCACTGCGTCTCGGCTCGTCATCCTCTTCTATTTCATCGCCCTCGTCATAATACTCGTCGTCATAGTATTCTTCATCAGTTTCAATTCCTATAAAGTTCTTTATTGAATTTACGAAGCTCATTATATATACCCTTCCCCTTCTGTTTTATTTTGTTGAATAATCTCTCTGTCCAAAAATGGCGCTGCCGACGCGAACCATATTCGCGCCGTGTTCAATCGCAGTTTCATAATCACCGCTCATACCCATCGACAGATACTCCATACTGATATTATCGTATTTTTTGCTCTGTATGTCAAGGAAAAGGCGGCGTATGTTGTCAAAATGTAATGCATTTGTAACAGGATTGTCGGTTTTTGGAGCTATCGTCATAAGGCCTTTGACCTTAACACGGCTCAATTCACCGGCGTGTTCAATTAAATCGTATATTTCCTCAGGCTTTATACCCGATTTTGTTTCCTCACCCGAAATGTTCACCTGAATAAGAATATCCATTGTGGTGTCGTGTTTTTCCGCCTGCCGCTCTATCTCATCCATAAGCTTCACCGAGTCAACCGAGTGGATAAGGCAGACCTTGTCAATTACATATTTTACCTTGTTCGTCTGCAAGTGTCCGATTAAATGCCACCTTACAGGCTTCACATCCGCATACTTGTCCCTTACCTCCTGCGGCTTGTTCTCGCCTATGTCCGTGACACCAAGCTCTATCGCCTCGTTCATCATTTCGGCCGGGTGCGTTTTTGTAACGGCTATAAGCGTTATATCGCTGCGTTTTCTGCCGCTTCTTTCAGCCGCGGCCGTTATACGTCTTTCAACTTCCTCTAAGTTTTCCCTGATATTCATAAATTACTCCCTCAAAGTGTAAATTTATCTCTCTCCCACAACTATCCTGTCCATATCCGAGAGCTTGTAAATTGAGTCGTCTGCCGGTCTTACAATCGCGTAGCCGCCGTCAGTGTAGGTATAGACAAGGTCAAAGTAGCAATCACGCTCAACACCGTTTTTAACTCCTATAACCTTCTGCTTATTCGTGTCCTCGGTGCGGATTGCGCTTACAGGTATCTTATATCCTGTGTAGCTTTCAAATATAATATCCACGTCCGCAAGACGGTAAGAAAGCGCATTTTCAAGGTAGTCTGTACACTGAACAATCAAAAGCGAGCGTCCGCCCTGATCCTCGCTGATCGAATGTACAACACCGTTCTTTATAACATTCGCCATATTTTTAAAGCGGATTTTAACCTCCGTGCCCGGTTGCCTTCCTTTTAGCTGTTCAGTCGGTACGGCAGTCATTATATAGAAGCGGTGATTGTTTACAACCTTACATACAGCGCCGCCGACATCAACCTTGTTACTGATTTTGCCTATTTTTATCTGCTTGGGCAGTGAGTCGTAATACGCAACGCTGTAGTTCGCCATATCAGAAAGCACGAGGGAGTCCTCATAGCCGTCGGTGTACATACTTAGCGCGCCGGAAATCTGAGCTATGATTTCCTCCTTGGATACTCCGATTTCACGGAGAATTTCCTCACGGCGGGCTTCAAGCTCCGTCAGAGTATCCTCCGAAGCAAGCGTGTTGTTCTTTCTCAGGCTGTTTATATCCTTCTTATATTTTGATATAGAAAGCACATCATTATCCGCCGCGGCGGAAACAATATCGCTTTCACGATTAAATATATTCCCCTCCACATTTGCGCTGTCAAGTGCGGTCATACTCCGGCTTATGCTGCTTTCCTGCGCATTTTTTATACGGCTGTCGGCAACAGCCAGTTCCTGAAGCCGCTCCTCGGAAACGTCGCCGTAGAAAAGCTCGCCTATCTTGCCGTCCTTTTTTATGCGGTCACCGTCATTTATCGCGTGATAAAAGGTGCCCTCATTTCTTGCAGTCATAAGCCATTCCTCGCGGATGACATATCCCTCGCCCGAAACGCTGTTCTCGTGCGTTGTATATTCAATTTCCTGCGTATTTACCGGTGTGAGCGCATATTTTATGCCGTAGCCGGCTATCGCGGCAACAGCTATGCACAGCACAGTCACAAAAAATTTCTTCATTTATATTTCCCCTCGTTTGTGTATGGTACTATTATACCTTGTTTTCTGACTAAATACAAGAGATTGTGACTTTTTTAATTGAAATGTAAATTATTGTACTATACCGAAAAAAAAAATGACGGCGGATGCCGTCATTTTTTGCTCATTATTCGCCAAGTATCGCGATTTCGCTGATATGGCAGTAGTTTTTGCTCGGATCGGTTGCGCCGTCGCCGGAGTAACGTATATATTTTGCCGTTACAGGCTCGGCTAAAACAAACTTTTCAAAGCTGTCGCTCTCACCTGTGTTCTGCGACTTTTCAAGGGCTGTCGTCCAGTTTTCACCGTCCAAGGAATACTCTATCGTGAACGGATAAACTCTTTCGTTGCCTTTCCAATGTGCTATCGCCACTGCCGTAACCTTCTTTGGCTCATCGCCAAGGTCAACTACGAGAGTATTTGCGCCCCAAGCCGACCAACGCGTATTTATGTCGAGGTCAACCGCGCCCTCCTCCTTGTTGCCGTCATTCGAGGAGGCGGTTACGCCGTAGACGTCAAGCTGATCATCGTAATACTTATCACCAATGCCGTTTATCGCAATACGCTCAATCTTCTTAGGCACAGGCGCGCTTGTGATTTCGTTAAGTCTTGCCGCCGCCGCTTCATCTGTAAATGTCTGCGTGGTGTCACTCACCGTAATAAGTCCGTCATTCCAGTAAACCTTATTGCCGAACGACTCCGCAAACACACGAAGCGGTACAAACGTCCTGTCATTCATAATAACAGGCGCGGTATCCATTTCCTTATATGCCTCAACCGCGAACACGCGAACCATACCGCCGTGCGGTCCTGCCGTATAGCCATCATCCCTGCCTATTTCGTACTGCTGCCTGCCTATGTACATCTGTATTTCTTTTGAATTTTTATCAATAATGTCTATGCCCTGACTGTCTGCGCGCCAGTCAACCTTGCAGCCAAACGCTTCGGCTATAAAGCGGAGAGGTACAAGCGTTCTGTCGTTCTCGTCAATCACGGGCACAACATCGGTGTTATCGTTGTCTATTCTCATAGGCACGCCGTTTGCTATCGCAGTCGGTGAGCCTATGGCAAGCTCTACCTTTTCGCCCGCGTAAACATCGCTTATTCCCCACTTGCCCTTATCGGAATTTTTTGCGTTATCACCTGCCGTGTACATCATCGGAACAGGCACGTTTTCTGTGTCGTAACCTAAATAATAGCTCAAATGCGGCGGCTGATTGTAGCAGGTATTCTGATACGCTATATGCATTCTGTACTGAATGTCGTGCATAAGCGTCGGTATTTTGTATGCTGTCGGTTCAGTGGTGGTGAATATGCGGAGATTTTTACCGTCCTTTGTCGGGAACATTATTTCCTCGCGCCAGTCGCCGAAAAGGTCAGCCGACAAAGCGGGAGTTGACTTTGTGCCGTTTACGCTCGTGCAGCCGGTGGCGGTGAAGATTGTTTCCGCCTTCTGTAAATCGTAATTCCACTTGCTTACATATATATTGTCGAGAATTTCTCTGCCTAAATCGCCGTCCCAATAGCACATAAAGTTTATGGGAACGGTGTAGCTGTCGGAAATAACCGTACCGTCAGCCGCAGTCATAATACCTGCCGAAGACCAGCTTTCCGCGCCGCGGTAGCGCGGGTCAATGTCACCTGCGCACGCTCTGCCGTTGTCCGTACCCGTTTTCGCTCCGAACAGCAGCTCGCCTGTACGCGCGTCACGCATTTCGTAGCCATATGGCATTGCAGGATCCTCGTGGCAGGAGTAAACTTCAAGACCGGGGCGGTCGGGGACAAGGTCACTGACGTGCTGCGCGTCACCGTGGCCGAGACCTGTCGAGTAAAGCGGCGTGCCGTCGTTGTCAACGGCAAGCGAGCCGTAAATAATCTCATCGCAGCCGTCATAGTCAACGTCCGCCGTGCTCATTGAGTGGTTGCCCTGTCCGATAAGCGTTTTATCATCTCTGTACTGCTTGTCAAGCGTGTCAAAGAACCAGTGCTTTACAATCTTTCCGTCCACAAGGTCAAAAGCGGCGATAGCCGTTCTGCCGCCTATGTCGCCACCAGGGCCATAGTAGTAGCCGCGCGCGAATACCATACTCGGCTTTTGTCCGTCAAGATATGCCACGCACGCAAGATAACGCTCACAGCGGTTGCCCCATTCACCGTTCGGGTCATCGCCCCAGGTGATAACATCCCACTCGTAGCCGTCCTCTGTTTTGCCCTGCGTCTGGGGGTAATAGTCGGTTGTGTCAATAACTGAGCCGTCCTCACCCTTGAATACAGTCAGATACAAAGGACCGCTTAAATTCTTGCCATTGTCCTTTACCGCGTAATTTGCGTCCTTGTCGCCTATAACACTGCCGTCACCTGCAACGGTGCCGTCAGCGGTACGCATAGCAATCTCGGCTTTTCCGTCACAGTCGAAGTCGTACACCATAAACTGCGTGTCGTGCGCGCCGCTTCTGATATTGGGGCCGAGGTTTATGCGCCACAAACGCGTGCCGTCAAGCTTGTACGCGTCAATCAAGCATTCACCCGTAAAGCCGGCTTTTGAGGTGTCCTTTGCGTTTGAGGGATCCCACTTTAAAACGATTTCCCACTCGCCGTCGCCGTCAAGGTCGCCAACCGACGCGTCACCGGGAGCATAAGAATATTTTTCGCCATTTACCTCGTTATCGGGCGGTGTCTGGATGGGAATATCCATATAATTCTTATCCCATACGGTTACTTCCTCCGCCTCGTCCTCGATTTCCTTGCCGTCACGGACGGGAACGATTTTGTATAGGTCATATTTATCGCTCAAATCGGTGAAGCTTGTATTTCTAAGCGGTTCACTGTTACACAACGCCCACTCGCTGCCGAGTGTTTTGTAGACATTATAACGCGTGGACGCACTCTCTGTGCCGAGCCAGCGCCATGAAATAAACGTGTAGCCGTCCATTCTGACCGCAACGCCGCCCAGACCCAGCTTCTCCATCGGACGAAGCGTTTCGGGGCGGTTGCTTACGTCAGTCCCGCCGCCGTAAATATCCTCTACGCCGTCCAGTATCAGGCTGTCACCTGTCTTAGGTCTTTCGCCGTCCGCAAGCGCGGAAAATGATGAAAGCACCATCACAGCCGCCAAAGACGCGGCAAAAATTCTTTTTATCTTCATATTGTTTCTCCTCCCGGTTTTTATCGCTAACTTTAATTTTATCATATTTGCGTTGAATTTGCCTTTGTTTTGATATATCAGTGCTGTTTTTTGCACATTTTTATCGGTTTTTTATGGATTTGACAAAAGGCTGAAAACTGAGTATAATATGAATATATGAACATATGAACGCGAGCATTTGACTGCAAATGTGAGAAGAGAGGATAATTATTATGGAAATGTGTGATAACTGCGCCTACAATCAGCAGGTGCTTGATAAAATAAAAAATGAAATTCCCGACACTGAGCTTACAAACGAGCTTGCGGATATGTTTAAGGTGTTCGGTGACAATACGCGCATAAGGATTTTGTGGGCGCTTTTTGACAAGGAATTATGCGTGTTTGATATTGCGGAAAAGCTCGAAATGAGCCAGTCCGCGATAAGCCATCAGCTCAAAACTTTAAAGCAGGCACGCCTTATAAAATCGCGCCGTGACGGCAAAAACGCATTCTATTCGATTGACGATGACCACGTTAAGAAGATTATTGAGCAGATGATAATTCACGTTGAGGAAAAATAATGTATCAAAAAAGCGTACCGTTTGGTACGCTTTTTGAATGTTTTAATTAGTTAAGTGCGTTCTTAGCTGCCTCTACGAGCTTTGTGAATGCTGCTGCGTCTGCGATAGCGATTTCAGAAAGGCTCTTTCTGTTAAGGTCGATACCTGCCTTTTTAAGACCGTTCATAAATGTTGAATAGTTCATACCATTCATCTTAGCAGCAGCGGATATTCTCGTTATCCAAAGACGACGGAAATCTCTCTTTCTGCGCTTTCTGCCTATATAAGCGTTCTGCATTGAACGCATAACAGCCTGATTTGCTGTTCTGAACTGCTTGCTCTGCGCGCCGTAGAAGCCCTTAGCAAGCTT
>JAFQYK010000408.1 GCA_017406485.1 Clostridia bacterium | reverse complement strand
GACCGGCTTCATATGCGGCCACGGTGTTTTTTCGTATTCTGTCAATAGCGTCAAGCTGTTCATTGAAGGCAAGACCATTGTACTTAGTTTCATGTGCAAGCCACTGTTCGCTTGCCTTTGTTTGCTCGCTGTACTGCTTTTGACGGAGTGAAAACACCTGCTCCTCAATGTCCCAGATATCCTTCTCGTTTTTCTTGTACTTCTCCTGGAACTCGAGCCACTTCTGAAGCTCCTCCGCCGTAGCGACCGCGTGTGTCTTGGTGTAGTGCTGCCAATCATCGCGCGCTTTTGTAAACGCGTCTGAGTTGTTTTTACCCTCGGCATAGTGCGGAATACCTGCACCCTCCATTATAGCTTTCGTCTGCGCCGCGGTGTAGACCTTTGCGCCCTTTGAGAGCGAAAGAATTACATCGCGCCCCTCCGGTATGAATGCCCGTCCGCGGTCAACTATAAGCTCCCTCGGGTCGGCAACGCCCCTCTGGTCGTTGACCATAGCAAGACCGCCGGGGAAGTAATCTGTACCGGTGGCTTCCCTTGACCACGCATTTGGTAATTTGTTAAACAATGAGCTACCGTCACCAATAGTTTGGTGTACCGATATTGTCACGGGAATATTGCGCGGTATTGTGCTAAGATTGCTCTTAGCGCTTTGTACGCCTGCGGCAGTATTATCCTCAGCTTTAATTTCCGTGTTATGTTCTTCGGGTACTTCCTCAACACTCTGCTTTGCCTCACCTGCGACAACAACGGCATTTCCATCGGCTGTGATTTCTATATGCTTGTCCGCCGGTAGTGTATTAGTAGCGTGTCCGATTTCAGTTAGTTTGTCGGCAAACGCTTGAAGTCCCGCCTGCTTCTGTTCCGCCGTTGCACCAAAGGCATCCATAGCTGTGGAATAATCTCTGATTACAGCCGACAGATCCGCTCCGTCACCGTTTGCGAATTTCTCAACAGCACCGTTGAAATCCGTCAGTCCATTCATAGCAAGTGAAGCAGCCTGTGCGTAACCGGACATATCAAGACCGGCTTTGCGAATTGTATCACCCATACTATGTAGGTTGTTCATAACCCCAGCATTGTCATGTGCAGCTGCATTTAATCCGACAAGTTCTGTCTGCCAATTCGCAAGCTCCGTACCGACAGCGACCATTTCAGCATGAGATCCATCAAGGTTTTCAATTGCATCTGAATAATATTTTACCTTATTTGAAGCGTCCACAAATGCCTGACTAATACCATTCGTACTGTAAAGCAATCCTGTTAGATTGTCTGCTCCCTCATTTATAGCACGGTACTCATAGCCCATAGTATCTTTATATATTTCTTTTGCTTGTTTATACGCTTGAGCTTGCTCTAACGTGCCATCCTTTACTTGCCTATATATGTCTTCTAATCGGAGTTTTGCATCAGAAGCTTTTGTTTGAAAATCCAACGCTTGGTTATAATTTTTTTCTGCTTCTTTTCTATCCGCTTCATAATTTTGGTTTTTATTTTGAAGCTCTCCAAGTCGAACATTTTGACTGTTGATTTTTGACTGTAATTCTTTAGCAGATATTTGTTTGACTTTTTCAAGTGTTTCGTCAAGATTTGAGTTGTCGGAATTTATAACGAGGTTGTATTCCTCTGACAAAAGCGATTTGATCTCTTCTAATCGCGACTTTGCATTTTCTACATCTGCGGTACTGCTTTCAGGGTTTTTAATAACCCATTGTAAATCATTAACTTCCTTTTGTATTGATGATAAGTTTTTATATTTGTCAAGACTCTCTTTTACTTTCTCATTACCCTCAGACAATCCCTTTGTCCAGCGGTACTGGCTATCATACCAATTATCATACGCCGCCTTACCGACTACCACAGCCGCACTAATCGCAGCAATACCTCCTGCAGTAATCCATCCTGCCGGACCCACTGCAGCCAATGCCGGAGCTATTGCTTTTGCAACGCCGACAACCTTTGTGCCGAGCGTTACGAGCTTGCCTCCCACAGCAAGACCGACACCGATTTTTGTTGTAAGTACTGCACCATTTATAATGTTCTTCCGCTGCTCGTCAGACATATTTGCGAGCGCATCCGATGCTTTATCTACCACTCCGGCAAAATCAGCAATTATAGGCGCGGCGCTCTCTCCGAAACGTTGCGCCGCAACCTGCATTTTTACCTTTGCCTGCTCAAGCGTGAATCCTGTTTTGGCAACACCCTCAGTCTGTACCTCAAACGCTTTTGTTGCAGCACCAGAGGCGTTCTCTAATTTGCCGAGCTTTTGTGTGTAACTATCATACAACTCGCCTACTAATGGCAGTATACCTGATATGGCACGGTTATTGTTGAATAGTTCAAGAACTTTCTCCGAACTATTACCTGTAGCTTTCTGCAAAGCGTCCAACGTACCGGCAAAACCCAATGATTTAACCATAGAATAGCCGGTTTCATATCCCAAGCTATGTATGGCACTGGTCATTTTTTCAGACGGTTTTATAAGCCCATTGAGCACACCTTTTAATTGTGTTTGTACCTCCGACGCATTACCTGTAACACCTGTAAGTGTGGCATAAGTTGCAAAAAGTTCTTCCTGTGATACTCCTAACTCTTTTGAGAGAGATGTAACCGCACCCATTGATTGCGCCAATTCTGGGAACTTTGTTTGACCGAGTTCTACAGTCTTAAACGCTAAATCGGCAACCTTCTGTACCGCCGCCGCGCTTGTATCGCCGTACGCT
>JAFQYK010000407.1 GCA_017406485.1 Clostridia bacterium | reverse complement strand
TCTGCCACAAAAGACAACAGCTGTAAAACAAGGTCGGATATAAAAGTGCCGAGTAGATCTTTACTGCGTGTTGTGTCCAACAGCGGCATATCCAACACCACTATATCCGCCTTTTTCTTTTGTGTTATCTTTTTCCATTCGTCCTGTATTTCGCGATAATTCCTGCCGAGGCGGTCAATGCTCTTTACAACAAGTATGTCGTCCTCTTTAAGACCTTTAACCATTCTTGTATACGCCGGACGCTGAAAATCCTTTCCGCTTTGCTTATCAATGTAAATGTGCTGTTCTTCCACGCCGTATTTTACAAGCTCTATAAGCTGTCTGTCCTCGTTCTGATTGACCGATGAAACTCTTGCATATCCCTTTAAAATTGTAATCACTCCTTCCGCTACCAAATATGCTACTGCTTCAGTATATCACATTTCAAAAAAATAACGGACGGCAAATGCCGTCCATCACTTCTTTTTGTCCTCATAATAGCTCAGTATAGTCCGTATGCAGATCTCAGCAAGTGCGAGCAATATTTGCTTTATGTACTGATTAGTTACACCTCTGAGGGAATGTAGCCGTAAAGCAGTTCCTCAATTTCCTCGGGTGTATATCCCATACTCAACATCTCGTCCACCTCCTCTCTGTCATAGCCGAAATATGGTGCAACGTTTCTCAGCTCATGTTTATAGTCAAAATCATCACCATAATACGATTTTGCACTATAACCCATCCGCCAATCCAAACCATATCCGTCATAAAATTCAAATTCTTTTCGGTCAATTCTACCGTGGGCGTTAAGCCTTAAAATCTCGCCCTCACGAATATTGATATACTCAAAATTACCTGCCTGTAAATCATCGAAGAGTTCCGAATCAATCAACCCTCGCCACAATATGCGCTCTGTTGAAGCAAACGCATACACGCCTTGCTTACGAAAATGTATAAGCGCGATTGGGCTGTCGCCCTTGACAATATAGATATTCCCTTTATTGTCAAGCAGATTAAAACTGAAGCTTCCGCGTATTTCTTCCGCCATAAATTTAAGGCTGTCAAAATCAAGCTTGTTCTTGTACTTAATAAGCTGAACGGCAACAAACGAATCCGTCTCAATCTTGCTCTTGAAGTTATATCTTTTTTGAATTTCACTGTCGTTCATCAGCACGCCGTTATGGGCGAGAGCAAAGCTGCCGTTGCTGACAGTTTCACTCCATGGATGATTATTGTAATTTTTCTTTTTATCTCCCTGTGTGCTGTGACGCGTATGACCGATAACCGCGCGTGTACCCTTTGGAATGTCCGTCTTGAAATTATACGCACTTACTGCATCTTTCTTCACCTTTATGCCACCATGACTCACATAGGCAACGCCTGTTGCATCGGTGCCACGCTCAGCACTTTCATATGCGATTGAATGCACAAGCTCATCCATATCCTTTAGTTTACCCTTGTAATCTAAAACTCCGAATATTCCGCACATATTTACACCTCCTCGCCGGCTATTACAGGCTCATTGACATACAACTGCCTTGCTTTGAGGTAGTTTATGAGCTCTAATTTGCTTTTGGGAATTCTCTGAACGAATTCAAGCCAAGTAAGGCTTTGGATTCTTTCGTCAGACAAAGAAACAGCGACGTTGCAGATTTCATCAACCAGCTGCAACGTCGCTATAAAGGTTTCGTATTTAAGTGTGCCACGGAATATCCTCATTTCAACGGTGTATTCGTTTTCAAGATTGACAGCTACATAGCGCCCCATAGCGGCACTCTTTGCGTGCTTCAGTGTTTCCTGCGGATTAATAAGTCCGCCGCCGTAACGCATTGCCCATCGGTTGACTTGTGTTTCTGTCCGTCGGCTGAATTTAAGTATCTCATTCCAGAATTTTTCATAGAAGTAAAGTATTTTTGCAATGGTTGCCTCCTGTTCGTCATAGGTATCGCCTAAGCCCGCTCTGCTTATATGTACGTGCAAGCCGCATGTTCGCGCCATATGACTACGGTAGCCAAGCTGCTTTGCCTGTGCCATAATGTCACGCCATGGCAATGTTTTTGTATGGTATTCAAGCGTGGCAGGGTGAGAGACAATTTCAAAGCCATCGTTGAGACTACCGTCGTGCTTGCAATAGATGTGGTTTCCGTTACGGTTGCCGATGTCCATAATTTCCTCTGCACAGCTGTCGCGTTCACCACCTTCGTCAACTTCAAGCTCAATACCGTAAAAGCGTTTTCCGTCACCGTGAAAAACAGGTTCGGGCTTGTAATAGTAATCTTCTATTACTCTGTCATCATCCTGATGAAAACAGCTTGAACAGTACGGATAATCTCCATCCCTGTCGCTGTCGTAGTAGAATGCATCGTCACGATAAATCACGCGCCCACATTCCTCACAAGTCGTGTAATACTCGTCATAACAGCTTTCACATATGTTGCCATCGTGAGCGTCCTCCGACCAAATTCGTGTACCGCAACAGCGGCACACCACCGTTTCGTGTTCGTAGCAGCTGTGGCAGATGTGCTGATT
>JAFQYK010000406.1 GCA_017406485.1 Clostridia bacterium | reverse complement strand
TTGTAAGCGTAATGACAGAGGTATTGCTAATAAACACCCCATATTACAACATTGAGGGCAAGGAAATACCGACGGAGCTTGTGCGGATAAATTACCGCAAAATCACATACGGCAGGCTTGAAACATTTTTGCTTGACTTCTCACGGCTGTATGACAAAATACATAACCCAAAAAAATATCTGATTACTGCCCTGTATAATATCGCCTCTACCGCTGAACCATCAATCACAAACAGGGTTCAGAGCGATATGCGCGGCTTGTGAGGTGCAGAATGACAGAGATAAATTTACGAAAGCTGTACCCCGATTACTACGCGCAGGATTATTATATCGCCGTGTCTGACATAATCGCGGACGAGCTTTTACGGTTTGACCGCGCGGAAAACGCTTACAGGCACAGGGTTAGCTATCACAAGGCATATTATTCGCTTGACTACGGCGGTGGGATTGAAAACAGTATTTTGAATTTACCGTTATCACCGGCAGAATTTTATGAGCAGCAGGAAACCATTCAGACTATATATGCGTCTGTTTACGGTTTACCTAAAATTCAAGCCCGCCGTATATACAGCCGTTTTTACCTGAATATGCGGAATGCTGATATTGCGCGGAATGAAAACATTTCAGCATCCGCTGTTTCCGAAGCGATACGGTCGGGATTGAAAAAATTGTCAGTGGTACTAAAACGGGGTGAGGTTGTATGAGAATAAAATCACTTGTGATAAAACTATGCTGCAATTATTACGACGGCGACTGTTTACTTCTTGACGACGGCGAACAGCACGAATGCCCTCAATGCTGCTCGTCCTCGATAGTGTGCCGTTGGTTTTTGAACGCCGTACTGCCGCAGGACAGTGATTTACATACGCGGCTCGTAATGCCGCCGAAAACAAAAGTATGTAAGCGGTGCGGCAGATTTTTTGTGTATAAGTCAAGGAAAGCGCAACACTGCCCCGATTGCAAGAAAAAAGTTGAACGAATACAGGCAGCAGAACGGAAACGCAGACAGCGGGCAAAATCGGATAGATGACAATAAAGAGCATAATCGCAGAAAATTACATCATTCTGCGGTTATGCTCTGTTTTTATGCCCAATTTCAAGGTGTCTGTCACGGTGTTTTGATATTTAAGTATTGCTGTGGCTCGCAAAAACCGTCCTATTTGCAATCGTATATTACGGGGGTATATCCTAACATTCAAAACCCCGAAAACATACAGAATACCGTGACATCATTTTTTATCATCGTCACTGCCCTCTGACAAATTCAGTTCTTCTATGACACTATCAAGAAGATTATTGAAATCCAGAGCGTTCTTTGGGGTTATAACGCTCTGACCGGTACGCTGTTCAAGCGCGCGTTCTATTGTAAGCTCAGGGTCAATAGTTCCGTCTATCCTTTCCTTGCCTACCTCCGCAAGCCACATCTTAAACGGTTCTGCTTTGGGCGATGGGATTGACTGAATAAGCCGTAATAGCTGTTCTGTATTTGCAACATCTGTTTCTCTCATTTTTCCGTCGGCGGCCTTCATTTTCAAACGGTTACAATTTGTAACCGTTTCATTCCCTCCGCTTTTAACCGACTTTTAAGCACTTTCCAATAATTCCGCGCGCCTTGATGATTAGGCTGGTCTGTTAAAATCTCAACCACATCAACAATAGAAAAATACCATTCCTCCGCTGTTTCGTCCCACGCTGTACGGATTTTCTTATCTTCAAATAATTGTATTTTGTTCTCGTCCATTATTCCTATCCTTTTATATATTATGTAACTTTATTATATATAATCTGCAAATTGATGTCAAGACAATATAAACATACTCACACACTCAAAAACAGGGCAAAACACTGTGACATTTTGCTTTACAAAACGGAACAAAGCTGATATAATAATTATTGCTAATGGATATAGGTGTTACAATGTAATACTGTG
>JAFQYK010000405.1 GCA_017406485.1 Clostridia bacterium | reverse complement strand
TTAGGCTCCGAAGCGATGTCCGCGGTACAGATAGGCGGAACGATATTGCTTTTAATTCAGATACCGGGTTATATGCTCGGTATCGGCGGCAGCATTTCAGCGGGAATACTTTTGGGTAAGCGCGACAGGGCAGGCGCGTCAAGACTGTTTTCGTCAACCATAGCCGCGACGGTTATCCTGGGTGTTGTATTTATGTTTATGGCTGTATTTTCGCGCCGGTTCGCGCTGATGCTTGCCGGCGACAACATACTCACCGGCGACGTGGCCGCCGTTATACAAGTGACGTTCATCGGCGCGCCGCTTATAGGTATAGCTTTGCAGCTGATGAACTATATGGCGGTGGACAACAACCCGTCGCTTGCAACCTGGTATGTTGTGCTGTCAAACGTAATAAATCTCGTAGCGGACTATTTTCTGTTAAAATACACATCACTCGGCGTA
Organism: Clostridia bacterium; assembly: GCA_017406485.1. Classification (GTDB taxonomy): domain Bacteria; phylum Bacillota; class Clostridia; order UBA1381; family UBA1381; genus Hominilimicola. The sequence goes on along the minus strand of JAFQYK010000405.1, from coordinate 8,090 downwards.
CAGGGCGCAATATGGTCAACGCTCATAGGCTATACTGTCGCGCTTGTTGTGCTTATACCGTATATACGTTCGCCAAAGAGGATGTTATCGCTTGTAAACCCGTTTAAAAACACCGGCGAGGTGTTCAAAATGGCTGTGATAACCGGCATACCGTCAATGCTGTCGATAGTATGTGAAATGATACGCAACTGGGTGATGAATATAATCATCATAAAAGCAGCCGGTGAAAACGCCGTGGCGGTGTATACCATATGCCTGAACCTCGTAATGATATGCGAGCTGTTTTTAGGCGGCATAATTGGCACAATGGCGACCATAGGTGGCGTTGTATACGGTGAAAAGGACTATTTTGGAATAAAAAGTCTTTCCAAAAACATAATAATCTACAGCTATGCAATGCTGGCGGTTCTGACGGTTTTGCTGCTCGTGTTCACAAAACAGGCGGCGTCAATGTTTGGTATAGCAGATGGGGCGCTTATGGATATGACGGTAACGGCTATTAGGATATTCGTGTTCAGTCTGCCGTTTTACGTGGCTTGCCGCTTCTTATCGACGTATTACCAGACCACCGAAAAAACGTGGCTCTCAAATCTCATTATGGTACTTGATTACTGCGCCGCACTGCTGCCGTGTGCGATAGCGGCTGTAATGATTGCAAAGGCGATGGGATTTGACAGCATAAACGCGGTGATGGCGGCGTTTATCGTGGGTGAGGGATTAGCTGTACTTATAACAGTGTTTGTTGTAAAGCTAAAGTACAGGACAAATATCCTGATGCTTCCGGAGCATAACGAAGAAACAGTACTCGATATATCCATATCACCGGATATAAAAGAAGCGGTTAAGGTGCCTCAGGCGATACTTGAATTCTGCAAGGACAAAATCGATCCGGTAAAGGCGACCCAGATAGCGGTAGCGGCTGAGGAAATGACAGTAAACGTAATAAAGCACGGCGGTAAGGATGTAAAGAGTATAGATGTGATGCTGAGTCTTACGGATGACAGAATTATTCTCCGCACCCGTGACAGCGGAATACCATTTGACCCGACAGACTACACATATGACAGTGAAGAGTTTGAATTCAGCGGTATAGAGGTTATAAAGAAGCTCACAAATAAAATCACATATATGCGTATGCTTGATTTTAACAACACGACAGTAGAAATAGAAAACTAAAAAAGGCTGTTCAGAGTTGAACAGCCTTTTTTGTTTAGCCGGAAATATATTTTTTCAGATCATATATTCTTGCCATAGCGTCTTTGATGCCCAAATCATATACTGCCTGCAGTTTTTCCTTATCCTTCTCAATTTTGCCGATATTTATAGGCTCTGACGGGCGTATAACAAATACCTTGCCGGCATCTTCGAGAGTTTTAAGATCATCAATACTTTCGTTATACATATTATGCCTGTTTTTAAGAAGTTCTTTTAGCTTTGGATATTTTCGGTACATCAAATCAATTGCAAGCGCGTTCATCTTACCCTTGCGGTAGTTTATATCACGCGTCAGCACAACTATAATCTTGTCGTATCCCATTTCAATAAATTTTTTATACGGTATGCTGTCACTGACCGCGCCGTCAAGATACTTATTTCCATCTATAATAACAGGCCTTGATACAAACGGCATAGAGCCTGAAGCGCGAAGTGTTTCCATCTGTTCAAAGCCTTTTGTAATTTTAACATATTCAGCCTTGCCGGTTTCGATATTGGTAACTACGGCATAATAATCAATTCCCGAATTTATAAATGTTTCATCATCAAAAGGGTCAAGAGTGCAGGGGAGAGTGCCGTATGCAAAATCCTTGCTCACAATATCGCCTGTCCTAATAAGGCTGTGAATACTAATATATCTCTTGTCACCTGCATAGTTTTTATTATATCTCAAAGCGCGCCCGCGCTGACGTGACGGAAAGTTAACTCCAAACAGCGCGCCGGCACTGACGCCTATTATACCGTCAACGTGAATATCGTTATCAAGGAAAATATCAAGTACGCCGGCAGTAAACATACCGCGCATAGCGCCGCCCTCAAGAACAAGTCCTACCTTCATAAACACATCCAGCCTTTCTGCTTAAAATCTGTCTTTTTGTATAGTTTAACATAATCAGTGTGGATTTTCAACAGAAAAAGCAAGCAGTGTATTGCATTGCAGTAAAAATGATAAAAATTTCAACAAAATTCGGAAAATATGTTGACATAATCTCTAATGAGGTATATAATGGTAGTGTATATAACTATATTCACCATAAGAGAGAGAAGAGGAGATGCAAAAATGACAACAAAGAAGCTGATTTCAATGTTGCTTGCAACATCGATGCTTGCAGCAACTGCTGTAAACGTTTTGGCCGCTGCTCCGGCTGACTACGATGGCAAGGCATATGAGAGTCTTGGCTACAGCTCAGAAGACCCCGACGGCGAGTTCAACCTTGCGGTAATCGCTAACGGTGACGTAAACATTTACGGTCAGAACACAATGTACATCCGCGGAAGTGTTTACTCAAACGGTACAATCTACGCTGCCAACGGCGGTGGAAACGTTATTGACGGTCTGTTCATTTCCGGCACGGGCGACACTGTATTCGGAAGCGACAACAACAATGACGAGTGGACACAGTACCGTACATCAGAGGGTTATGTTCACGTAAACGCTGAGGGTACAACCGACGGTATAAACTACTACAGCGTAACTCCGCAGTATGAGGGCGGTATTCTTGACGAGAACACAGCACCCCACGGTGTAACGTATGACGCGTATGAGTTCCCCGAGATTGACAATGTTGTTGATTCAATGGAGGCTAATGAGTGGTCAACTGTTCAGACAATTTCTGAGGACACCGCTATAACAAACCTTCACATACAGGGCCGCGGCCTTTTCATCGACACAACAGCCGGTGATGTAAATGTTGTAATTGATAACCTTGCACTTTCTGACGCATATGTACAGGTAAAAGGCAATCACAAGGCTAACATCTATGTAAAGAACAGCTCAAACTTCGATAACTTCAATCTTACACTCCTTCCCGAGGGAATGGGTAATCTTTGGGAGATAACAGACGCATATGCATCGGCATATGACTATAAGAACGCTCCCTCGTGGATGACAGACCCGACAACAACATACTTCGTCAACTGCGGAGATCCGGCTAATGCAAGCCTTTATCTCGGCGAGGCAGGCAGCAAGGTTGTTGTAAACGGTTCACACATCACAGCTAACGTTTACTCAAATGCTGCTGATTTCACAATCGGCTCAGCATCAAAGGTTAAGGGTAACGTTTACACAGGCGCGAAGGACTTCACAATCGCAGACGGCGGCACATATGTATACGGTACAGCTTACGCACCGAACGCAGACACATTTGTTGACAAGTCAGGTATTCTCGTAGGCCAGCTCTACACAGACACATTAAAGTCAAACGGCACAGGACAGATTATCTACAAGGCTGACAAGGCTGTTACAAAGACAGAGAGCACACCGGTTCCCGAGGTAACACCTGTACCGGAAGTTACACCGGAGCCTGAGGTAACACCGGAGCCGTCACTTGAGCCTGTTCCGACAGGTACACCGATTGATCTTACAGGTGTAGGCTATGCTTACATCTTCGGTTATGAGCCGGATAAGATTGAGCTTGTTTGGGTAGACGACGAGAACGAGGAGAACGGAGGACACTCGCAGTGGAACGTTGAAATCCGTATGGCTCCTAATGACAGCGTAACACGCGAGCAGGTTGCAGCAATGATTATGCGTCTTATCGATCAGAAGTATGATACAAAGAACGCTTCATACCCGGTAACCGGCAACATCGCTGCTCACGCAGGTACCTGGTACGAGAGAGGTCTTGCTTATATCGCAAGCACAGGTGCGTTTGACGGTCAGGGCGAGGTTTACACAGGCGCTATAACAAGAGGCGAGGTTGCAAAGCTTATCGCTTACGGTCTGAACCTTTCAGAGTCAACAGAAACAGACTTCACCGATATAGAGGACAGCCAGTATAAGCCCTATATCGAGATAGTAAACGCATACGGCTATATGCAGGGTAACGGCGACGGTACCTTCAAGCCGGACGCTATAATGACAAGAGCTGAGTTCTGCTCGGTATTCAACCAGATAATCGACAGACAGGATGCGCTTCTCGTTTCAAAGGACGGCAGACAGGTAACACCGGAAACATATTACTTCACCGATCTTCACGAGGGTGAGTGGTACACGCCTGTAATGCTCAGAGCTACAAGCGCATATGATGAAGATGGTTATGTTGACATCGACACAAGACTTTCAAACATCAGAAATGTACTTGACAACTATGATTCACAGAAGATGTTCTAATTGAATTTTACAGAGCTCCGCTGATGCGGAGCTCTTTTTTCGTGGCAACGCTTCGTTTTGTCTAAAACCATAAAAAAATATTGATAAATATACTTCTGACAAGCATTATGCCGTATTTTGTGTAAAAACAGCAATTATGCTTGAATAATAGAATTAAAAGTGGTAAAATATTCAGGTACCAAAGGGGTATTCAATAACATTATAAAAAAGGAGAAAAACATAATGGAAAAACTGTTTAAACTCAAAGAACACGGCACCAACGTGAAAACAGAGATTATCGCAGGTATTACAACCTTCCTTGCAATGGCATATATACTTGCTGTAAATCCGTCGATTTTGTCGGCAGCCGGTATGGCGCCCGGCGCTGTTTTTACTGCAACGGCGGTTTCTGCCTTCTTCGGATGCGCGTTTATGGCATTCTTCGCGAATTACCCAATCGCGCTTGCTTCGGGTATGGGACTTAACGCATACTTTGCTTACAGTGTCTGCGTACCTATGGCACAGGCAGGCGTGCAGGATCCCTGGCAGATTGCTTTAGCTGCGATACTTTGCGAGGGCCTTATCTTTATAATACTTTCAATTTTTAAGTTCCGTGAAACACTTGTAAACGAGGTTCCGGCAAATCTTAAGTACGGTATTTCAACCGGTATAGGTTTGTTTGTAGTTTTGGTAGCCTTTGAAAGCTCAGGCTTTGTTGTAAGCGACCCGTCAACCTTTGTAGCTCTCGGTGATGTGGGCAGCGCGCAGTTTGCACTTGTATTCATAGGTCTTATTATCACCGCCATTCTTTATTACCATAAGGTTCCGGGAAGTATTCTTATCGGTATCCTCGCTACCTGGGTACTAGGTATGATTGCACAGCTTGTCGGATGGTATCACGTCAATCCTGAGGCCGGTGCGTATTCTCTGTTCCCGACTTTCAGCTTGGAAAACTTCATTCCGTCTGCTCCATATCTGTTCAAGTTTAACTTTGGTTATATAGTAGGCCATATTATGGAATTCATTATAATTGTATTCTCATTCCTGTACTTTGACTTGTTCGACACTGTAGGTACTGTTATAGGTGTTGCGGACAAGGCAAATCTTCTCGACAAGGACGGTAAGCTTCCCAAGGCGGGAGCAGCTCTTATGGCTGACGCGGTCGGTACAGTTGTCGGCGCGTGTCTCGGCACATCTACCGTCACAAGCTATGTTGAGTCAAGCGCAGGCGTAGCAGCAGGCGGTCGTACAGGCCTTACATCTCTTACAACAGGCGTACTTTTCCTTATTGCCATTGTACTTTCACCGTTATTCACAGCAATTCCGAGCTTCGCAACAACTCCGGCTCTTATCTTTGTTGGTATAATGATGATGTCCTCTGTAAGAAAAATGACCTTTGAAGGCGACATAGCTGATGTTATAGCCGGCTTCCTCGCTCTTATTATGATGCCGTTTACATATTCAATTGCCAATGGTATTATGTTCGGTATTCTTTCGTGGGTTATCTTAAAAATTTGCACAGGCAAAATTAAGCAAATACACCCCGTAATGTGGGTAACAAGCGCGCTGTTTGTGATTAGAATAGTAACGCTTATAATAGGTATGTAGTAATAATTATGATTAGCAAAAAGCCGCGTTTTGTTACGCGGTTTTTTTGTGCAAAAAAATATGGGCTGAAATAAATCAACCCATAATATAATTTTGGCTTAGCCTTGCAATTCCTTATCAATCGCCTCTGCAGCAGCCTTTCCTGCGCCCATAGCGAGGATAACGGTAGCAGCGCCTGTAACAACGTCACCGCCGGCGTAAACGTGCTCCTTCGAGGTTTTACCGGTTGCCTCGTCAGCGATAATACAACCCTTGCGATTTGTTTCAAGACCTTCGGTCGTCTTTCTGATAAGCGGATTAGGTGTCTGACCGATTGCTACTACAACGGTGTCAATATCAAGCACTTCCTCACTGCCTTCAACCGGTACAGGTCTGCGTCTGCCGCTGTCGTCCGGTTCGCCCAGCTCCATATGGATAACCTCCATATTAGTTACCCAGCCGTCCTCGTTACCGATGAACTTTGTCGGGTTCTGCAAGAGCTTAAACACAACGCCTTCTTCTTCAGCGTGATGAACCTCCTCAGCTCTCGCCGGAAGCTCCTCCTTGCCGCGTCTGTAAACGATATAAACGTTCTCGGCGCCAAGGCGTTTTGCACTTCTTGCAGCGTCCATAGCAACGTTACCGCCGCCGAGAACTGCTACATTCTTACCAACATAAACAGGTGTATCGTAATCGGGGAACTTATAGCCCTTCATAAGATTTATTCTCGTCAAAAACTCGTTTGCGCTGTACACGCCGTTCAAACTCTCGCCCTCAATACCCATAAAGGAGGGGAGACCCGCACCCGAGCCTATATAGATAGCATCATAGCCGTATTCGTCAAGAAGCTCGTCAACCATTATCGTCTTACCGATAATAACATTTGTCTGAATGTCAACGCCCATTTTCTTGAGGTTCGAGATTTCCTTCTGAACTATATCCTTCGGAAGTCTGAACTCCGGAATACCATACATCAAAACTCCGCCTGCAGTATGGAACGCTTCAAATACAGTCACCTTATAGCCGCGCTTTGCAAGATCGCCTGCCGCTGTAAGTCCCGAAGGACCGCTTCCTACAACGGCTACCTTCTTACCGTTCGGCTCCGGAACCTCAATCTTATCCTCCATATGCTTCATATGCCAGTCAGCGGCAAAACGCTCCAGACGTCCTATACCGACGCTTTCGCCCTTAATACCTCTGACGCACTTTGACTCGCACTGCTTTTCCTGCGGACATACTCTGCCGCAGACAGCGGGGAGTGCGTTTGTTTCCTTGATTTTCTGATAAGCGCCCTCAAAATCACCGTTAGCTATAAACTGTATAAATTCCGGTATTTTTACGCTTACGGGGCAGCCCGACATACAGGGCTTGTGCTTGCAGTTAAGGCATCTCTGCGCCTCGTCTATCGCCATTTCCTCTGTGTAACCTGTAGTTACCTCAAGGAAGTTTTTATTTCTCTCGTTAGGACATTGTTCCGGCATCGGATTTTTGTCCGGTCTCATATTAGGCATATTCTAAAACCTCCTTATTCAGCCTTGTTCGTGCGGCCAATTCTACAGTGACCTTCATCGCACGACTGCTTTTCATAATTTGCAAACATTCTGCCGCGCTTCATTGCGCTGTCCCAGTCAACCTTGTGACCGTCAAAGTCGGGGCCGTCGACGCACGCGAACTTTGTTTCGCCGTCAACGATTATACGGCAACCGCCGCACATACCCGTACCGTCAATCATAACGGGATTCATTGAAACCATAGTAGGAATGTCATACTTTTCCGTTACTTTACAGACAAACTTCATCATAACAAGCGGACCAATCGCGATAACCTCGTCAAACTTTTCACCGGCGTCGATTTCCTTCTGGAGCATATCGGTAACAAAGCCCTGATTGCCGTTTGAACCGTCATCGGTTGCAACGATGAGCTTGTTTGAAACAGCCTTACATTCATCCTCAAGAATAACCAAGTCCTTGTTCCTAAAGCCTGTGATAATCGTAACATCCGCGCCCATAGCGTGAAGCTTCTTCGCCTGCGGATACGCGATAGCCGTACCCAGGCCGCCGCCTATAACGGCAACCTTATGCTTGCCTTCAAGCGGGGTAGGCATTCCCAAAGGTCCTGCAAAGTCCAAAAGCTCTTCGCCCGCCTCAATTTTTGCCAAATCCTGTGTTGTCTTGCCGACAATCTGAACGATTATCGT
>JAFQYK010000404.1 GCA_017406485.1 Clostridia bacterium | reverse complement strand
GCTATCTGCGAGGCTTCAAGTGGTTTTGCAAACGCCGTAGGTGTACCGCTGCCCTCAATCTCAAACAAGCCGTATTTTGAAAAGTGGTCGGTTATTATAACTGCCTCGTGGTTTTCCTCGTCAAGCATATACGGTATTGTTTCCCATTTGTTTGTTTCGGGGTTAAAGAATCCGGGCAAAAGATTAGTGGCGTCAAGTCCTTTGTCAGCGTCATACTTTATTCTGATTTCAGCCGTTCCGTCAAGTGTTTCACCGTCTGCAAGAGAGGCGTCAACCGCCGCGACGGGTTTCATTTCGTCTGTGCTCTCCGCAGAAGTGTATTCGATTATCGGCTCCGCTTCATTACCGGTACCCTGCACATTTAAAACTACCGCGCCTGCTGAGTTTCCGCCAATCGAGGTCACTTGCTTTTCAGTGTATTGCTCAGCTCCGACAAGCGGTATCATGCCGCCCAATTCATCCCACAGCATTACCTTTGTCATATAATTTTTATCAGCTTGATATGATTTTATATACGGCGTTCCTCCGCTGATATTTATGTTTTCGGTCTGCACGCCTATAAGCACGCCGTCTGTTGAATACTCTGCGATTATAAGGCGTGCGTTATGGTAGCTTGTGTTGCCGGTAATATACAGTTCGCATTTTTCCGCATCGTATTCAATCTTTGTTCCTTCTGTTAAAACCGGTGAAAAAACAGGAATTACCGTAACATCTTCAGACGGCATTATAAATGTATACATATTATCGTCCGCCTTTGTAATTCCGTTTCCGATTGTATATTCAACGCTGTTTCCTTTAACAGTCATTGCGGTCAGCTCATAATATTTGTTTATATCTGTGATAACTGTAATCATTTCATCAGGAAAGGCACTTTTTTTATCCACTCCCGCTTTTGCACCTGCATAACTGTCTGCTGACATTGATATATCGTATGTATCAATATCGGTGACGGAATACGGAGTATCATCGGTTCCCTCGCCGATCAGTTTCGCGCTTTCACTAAGATAAAAAGCAGGGCGGACACCTTTATCGAAAGGCGTGGCAGGGTTATCGGTCATCAATGTCTCATTCCATACTACCCATACATTGTTATATTTTGCCTGCGGAGTGCGAAGCCAATACCCAACCTGTTTACCGGCAGTGATATTTCCCGTTTCATCTGCAGCCATAGCTTCATCTGTAGGCTCTCCTATAAAGTAATTATCGCCGAGTATCGGAGTATTTTTATACATAGCGTTTAGCTGTTTTACATCAAGCAGGAACATCCTGTCAGATACCAACTCGGAATAAGCAGTATCATAGTTACCAAGTATTTTAGCTATTTTTGAAGAACCATATTCATATAATTCCGTTCCCGATACTCCCGTTATATTTATATCAGCTTCGGACAATATCGACTTTTGCGTGACTTCTTTTATCGCGCTTAACTCGGTTGGGTTAAAATTAGTCAAAAAGCCGGCTTCGCTGTCATAAGCATTATAACCCCACACATATTCCTTACCCGGCGGGTTGCCGCAAGCCCACTCAACCTCGCCTGTTGGGGCGGTTGAATTGAGCCACGAACGGATATTGCTGTCCGCCCAATAATTAGAGCCGTCTGATGCCCGCTTTTCACTTCTGCTGTGTGAGCCGTCAGTTGAATTGATGCTTGTTTCTGCATCAAAGGATTTGAAACATAATATTTTGTCCGCAAGCATCAGCGGTCCGTTTTCGTCAATGTCCACGCACCGCCATACGATAGGCTTATCGTAGTATGTACCCATTTGCACATAGTCGCCTATCTCTATTGTTGCGCCCGTCTTTGCCTGCGCCGTGATAATCGTTGCAGGCAACAAT
>JAFQYK010000403.1 GCA_017406485.1 Clostridia bacterium | reverse complement strand
GAATGAGGATAAGCTGTTTATTATTGAGGGCGTAAACCTCAATCAGCCCGCAATTTTGGGTGACGATAACCTTCAGCGCGTGTTCGGCGAAGGTTGGGATCAGTTCCGTCAGCCGAATGAGGACGGTTACAGAAGCTATAATATAAAAATTGAGTTTGACCGGTTTGTTGCAGTTCCGATTGACCTGAACGTTACCGCCCTTGCCGGCACGAACGGTAAGGTAAGCTATGACGGTACGGGCAGTGATTTTGCCGATGTTACCGAGACTATTACCGCTGACCACGAGTATAAAATCGGCGGAATTGCACCCGATGATGAAAGTAAAAATACTGTCGGTAAATTCACTTTCTCCGGCGATACATACACCGCCGAGGTTGATGGTGAGGAAAAGGAGCTTCAGTATCAGGTTGATAAGGTGTTCATAAACGGTGTGCAGGTTCACGATTATGATAATGAGACGCAGTTTGAGTACATTGTAGGCGACGTTAAGCAGGATACCGATATTGCAGTTACCTTCTGGGACGGCGTGACGCATAGCAGCGACTCCGTTATGACGCTTGTTGTCGGCGATTACGGCGAGGCTGATGTTACTGCGCCGGTAGTGGATGAAGATATAAGGCTTACGCGCCGCACATATTTGAACCCCGAGCATTTGACATTTGCCGCTGTGCCCGACGCAGGTTATGAGCTGTATTCGATACGCACACAGCTTGATGATGAATTACCGGTTGAGTATGATATTTCGGGCGTGGATAAGAAGGTAAATAACGAGTTCACATTTGACCCTGTAGCGGGCAGAAGTAAAAAGGTGTATGTGACATTTAAAAACCAGCTTGCGGAGATTACCCCGACTGTGTTTGTGAAGTCGTACGTCGAGAGCGGCTCGGGTACGATTACGCCGTTCGGCTTGCTTGTGTATAACATTTATGATACCGTGACGCTTGATTTGGCGGCTGATACGGAAAACAAGTGGGACGTGAGCGGCGTTAAGGTTTCGCCGTACGGTAAGAATGATGAAGGTACGGTGAGAAGTTTCCCCGAAATTAAGACAACCAATCAGTATGTCATTGACTCTATTCAGACCGATACCGAGGTCGGAGCGATTTTTGAGGAGCATAAGTACACGGTTACAGGTAAGGTTGATTTGAGCCAGGGTAAGGATTTATGGAAGGATGGCGGCGACGGTTACGGCGATGTTATGTCCGGCGCGACGGTAACATTCTACCGCACAGGTGATGTAAACGGTGAAGCGCTTGACGATGAAATGGCAATCCCGACCGTTACAACCGCTAACAGAACAGAAGCTGTATTTACAGCGGCTATTCCGGCAGGTACGTGGAAGGTTGTTGTATCTAAGCAGGGATATGTGAATTATATTATTACATGCTATCTCCTGAACCCCGCAACTGACCCTGCCGAGGGGGACGCAATTCAATTTGCCGAGAATAACAAGGTGATTACTCCTGTTATCGGCTCGACTACCGACGGTAAGGCTGTATCGCTGATTGACGCTGCAGGCGTGAGAAGCGGTATGAGAGATAATATTACCAACGCGGCAAAGGCAAAGGCTGATGTGGATAATAACGGTACTCCCGATACGCTTGATATGGCATTTGTTCTGGCAAACTTCGGTGCGCGTACAACGTATGTGAAGTATAACGATGAATTCTTAAACTAATTGAGGTGACTAACCTTGAATATACGCAGATTGACAGGATTGATATTGACGATTGCGCTTTTGGCGGGGCTATTCGTGTGCCCCGCCAAGGCAACAGACTTGCCCGGATATTATGTCGAGGGTGAAGTGAACGGCAGCAGCTTTGTCGTGCGCGTATATTTGCAGAATTGCGCGGCGTATACCGGTAAGGTGGCGCTGTCGTATGATACGGATTTACTTGAGCTTGTGAACGGCGGTTCGTTTTATGATACCGTCAGACAGTCCGATTATGCGGCTGTCACCACAGAAAGCAATGACCCGTCTGTACTTCTTGCAAACGGACGTGTTATGTTCGCGTGGTATTCGCTGTCAACCGACGGCGTTGACGCGCGGAGCAGTAAGAAAAAAATAGCCGAAATTGAATTCAGATTTGCAAACGGCGCGTCGGAAAGTGATTTTAAACGTAACACCATTGGTATGTACTATGTAAACAGTACGATGGTGTACGGTTGGGGCGGCAGTGCTTCAATTATCACGACTGACCTTGAAGCATATAGAACTAACTCTGTAAATGAGAACTATGTGTGCAATATCGAATACGATTATCCGAACTGTGATTATGTACCGCCGAGCGTGTATAATGTTTCAGTGAATGTCACTGATACAAGCGGAAACGCGCTTGCGGCAAAGGTTATGGTGGATAGTGTTGCGACGTATACCGGTATGGGTGGTCAAGCGGATTTTAAGTTGCCTGACGGCGTGTATGGTTACACTGTTTCAAAGGACGGCTATGAAACCGTAACAGGTTACATTATAGTAAACGGTAAGGATGAGATAACTTCCGTTCAGCTTAGAAGTAACCAAGAGCTTGCCAATGCGCTTGCCGCAAATCTGAAAATCGGGTATGTAATGGGTGATACGTCTGCAAGTGTTACTGACAATCTTACATTACCGGCACAAACTGATTACGGCACAGTTTCTTGGGTGAGCAGTGACAACAGTGTTGTATCATCAAATGGTGCGATATATCGTAAATATGATGACAGCACTGTTACACTTACTGCATATGTATATGTCGGCTCGTCGGTAGCAACACGTGATTTTACTATCACTGTTAAAAGCCGTTACACTGCCGAAGAAAAGAACCAATTACTTATCTCGGAAGCAAAAAAGACAGTTAGCCCTGTATTTGCTCCGGGTGACAGTGCGGAGTCTGTAACCGTTAAGCTGACGCTTCCGGAAACAGCCGAGAATGGCTGCAGCGTTTCGTGGAAAAGTGATAATGAGGATATTATTGATGCTGAAGGCAATGTGACACGCGCTGCTTTTGACAGTGAGGTTACGCTTACTGCGGTGATTATGCGCGGCGGCGAGTCTGACACCAAGGAATTCACGGTTACTGTCAAGGGAGAGTCACAAGCTGTAAATGATGATTACGAAATTGCTTCGCGTGTTGCAGATACAATAGAAATAACATTTGCTGAGGATGATAATGCGGAAAGTGTAAGAAACAATATTACGTTGCCGTTTGTGGGTGCTGATGATACGGTAATAGATTGGACAAGTTCAGTTCCGGCTGCGGTAACTCAAACGGGCGGTGTTGTCAGACAGACTGATGACACGAGTGTAATACTTACAGCATCCGTAAAACACGGAAATGCAATTGTAACCAAGGAATTCAAAATAACTGTAAAGGCGGCGGATGCTATACCGTTAAACCCGAACAACGGCAGTGAGGAAACAATTAAAACAAGAAATTCAGGCGGTAACGGCGGCGGTGGTACCGCGTCCCAGGCCGACAGGGATAAGATTGAACAGCCCGAACCGACTGCTTCTCCTACAGCCACACCGGAGGAAAAAGAAGAAACAAGCGATACCGCTGCTTCAACAGCGGTTGCGGAGAGCAAGAAGTTCCTGGATTTGGATGATGTTCCGTGGGCACAGACAGCAATAAACGCTCTTACAATGCGCGGTATTATAAGCGGCACAAGTGATACAACATATTCACCGCAGAACAATATTCGTCGTGCAGATTTTGTAATGCTTCTCGTGAAGCTGCTTAGTATTGAAGCGGATATAACAGATAACTTTGATGATGTTATAGAAGGCAGCTATTACTATGAAGAAGTATCAAGGGCAAAGTCGCTTGATATTATTTCAGGTATTGACGACACGCATTTCAATCCGGAGGGCTATATAAGCCGTCAGGATATGATGACTATGACATATCGTGCGCTTAATAAGCTCGGTATGGTCAAAATGCAGGAAAGTGAGCTTGAACAATTTACCGATGTGGCGGATATATCAGATTATGCGTTAGAAAGCGTAAAAAACCTTGTCGGCGGAGGATATATAAACGGAGACGATAATAACCGTATCAATCCGAAATCATATACAACAAGAGCAGAAACTGCTGTGTTCTTGTATAATCTTAATATCTGATATTATTGTATAGAAACAACGAAGGGAAGTGATATTATTTGGATATTAAAAGATTATTTTTGATACCGGCAATATTACTTCTGTTTTTTGTGGCAGCAAAGGCAGAAGCTGCTACACCCTATTATACCGTCAGAAACGGTGAGTACAATGAAACAAACGGAACATATACCGTTGAGGTATATCTGACCACTGATGATTATCTTGCAACCGGAACCTTTGGTATGGAGTTTGATAACAGCATATCCCCTATATGGCACGATGGAAGTGCAGAGGGTGAAAATGTCGGATATCTTCAATTAGACAGGGAATATTTTGTACCGGTAGAACCTGCTCCTATGCGAGAAGCGGAAGGTGAATTGAGTAACAAAAATTACATCATTTCTGTATGGGGCTTAAATGAAACAGACGCTTCAAACCCTGTTCGCGGCGAGCTGCATCTCGGAACAGTCACTATTGAGAATGTGACGCTGAATTCCGAAGGTTATCCCGAAGGCTGGACTGAGAATACATTTCGTTTGCTTGACTGGAATGACACTATTTTCGTGAATCAGGATTTGTTTGGCTATAAGGATGAAGATGGTGAAAGAAACTCTATAAATGAGGAAATATGGCGTGATATATCAGACGAAGAAAAAACATCCTTAGGCACGAAAGCGCCTGTAGGCTACTATCAAGGCATAATTGCCGATGAAGAAGGTAATACACGCCAAACAGATATAGATTTTAAATACATATCGGGTATACTACCGTCTGAAATGAGCATTGTGGGACAGGTTCAAACCTATAACCCTAAGAATGATATTAGAATTATGGCATATAAGGATGGGCTTGAAACTGATGTCTACGAAGCTGAAATAACAGGCTATGCCATAAGGGCTGACGGTGAGATTACATACACCTATTCCATTGATATTCCATCGGGTGGAGCATATACCTTGATTTGTGACAAGAGCATACACCTGCCATATATCAAGAATATTGAAGTTGAGGAAACAGACGCAGTCACCGACGCGCCTTTCGTCAAAATGATATGCGGTGATATAAATGGCGACGGATATGTAAAGCTCCCTGACCGTGCGTGCTTTATTCGGTTTTTAAACAGACAATCGCCGTCAAGTGTTTATCCGAATGCGTTTGACGCTGCCGATTTGAACGGTGACGGAAATGTTAATTTATTTGATTTAAGCATATTAAAACTGAATATGAATAAGACATATTGAATTCAATAATCTAGTCAACGTGTATGAATATATACAGTGCAGCCTCTGTTTTAGTAAACAGGGGCTGCACTGTTATGATATAAAAAGGGAGTATATAGTAAAATGAAACGACGGAACATATAGGACAAATATAAGGGTTAATAAAGATTTATTTATATGGAGGCTGATATGATGAATACCGATTATAAAAACTGGGTTCCGAAAGGACTGATTG
>JAFQYK010000048.1 GCA_017406485.1 Clostridia bacterium | reverse complement strand
CCCTTTGGCCCGCAGCACCCCGTACTGCCGGAGCCTATTCACCTTGACCTTGTGCTTGAGGACGAAAAGGTTATAGAGGCAATCCCAAAGATAGGCTACGTACACCGCGGACTCGAACAGCTTGCCGAAAAGCGTGACTTTAACGACTACGTATATGTGGTTGAGAGAACGTGCGGTATCTGCTCGTTTATGCACGGTATGGGCTACGTTGAAGCTATGGAGCGTATCTTTGACAAGGAAATCCCCGACAGAGCGAAGTATTTAAGAACCATCTGGGCGGAGATGTCAAGAGTTCACTCGCACCTTCTCTGGCTCGGACTTCTCGCCGACGCGTTCGGCTTTGAAGCGCTTTTCTATCAGTGCTGGAGAATGAGAGAAAAGGTACTTGATATGTTTGAGGAGTCCACCGGCGGACGCGTTATATTCTCTGTAAATAAAATCGGCGGCGTGCTAAAGGATATGCCGAAGGAAATGCTTGTAAAGTTCGTAAAGAACTTTGACGAGATGGAAAAGTAGCTTAAAAAGCTTGTAAAGGTATTCTTAAACGACTATACCGTTGTTTCACGTTTAAAGGGCGTTGGAATTTTGAGCGCAAAGGACGCGGTAACGCTCGGCGCGGCAGGTCCTATGATGCGCGCAAGCGGTATTCAGCTTGACACGAGAACGCTTGGCTACGCGGCATACAGCGATATTGACTTTGACATTATAACAAGCAAGGACTGCGACTGCTATGCCCGCTGCGAGGTCAGAATTAACGAGATATTCCAGTCGTTCCACATAATCCGCCAGGCGGTAAATAAGATACCTGACGGCGAGATTGCGGTTGACATTAAGGGTAACCCGAACGGCGAGGCATTTGTAAGACTTGAGCAGCCGCGCGGTGAGGCAATCTATTATTGCCGCGCCAACGGCAGCAAGTTCTTGGATCGTATGAGAATAAGAACGCCAACCTTTACAAATCTGATGCCGCTGTTGCACACATTGAAGGGCTGTGAGCTTGCGGATGTTCCGCTTTTGATACTCACTATTGACCCCTGTATCAGTTGTACGGAAAGGTAGGGGATAGAAATGGCAGGTTTAATGAAATTTACAGGTACAGCTTTAAAGAATCTTTTTTCAAAGCCGGTAACAAAGAACTATCCCGCGCTTCCACGAGAGTACCCCGAGCGTACACGCGGCAGTATCAGAAACGATATTGACCAGTGTATCTACTGCGGTATGTGCCAGAGGAAGTGTCCTTCAGGCGCGATAACGGTTGACCGAAACGCGAGAACGTGGACGATAGACAGAATGGGTTGTGTACAGTGTGAGAACTGCGTGAATAACTGCCCCAAAAAGTGCTTGCATATGGATACGCAGTACAGCGAGCCAAGCACAGAAAAGACGGTTGACACGCTCCACACCGAAGCGCCTCCTGCACCGGAAAAGCCAAAGTTTACACCGGAGCAGATAGAGGCGATGAAGAAAGCGGCAGCGGCAAAAAAGGCGGCTGCACAGACTGAATAAAATCGCCCATATCACCGCTTTTTGCCGAGGGAAGTACCTGTGTACGGCACCGTCGGCTTCAAAGCGGCAATCTGAACGGTT
>JAFQYK010000402.1 GCA_017406485.1 Clostridia bacterium | reverse complement strand
TATCCTGCTCGTACTTTAAGCAGCACATAAGTCTGCCGCACGCACCGGAGATTTTCGAGGGGTTAAGCGACAAGCCCTGCTCCTTAGCCATTTTTATTGACACCGGAACAAACTCCTCCAGGAACTTGCTGCAGCAAAGGCTTCTGCCGCAGACGCCGATTGAGCCGAGCGTTTTTGCCTCATCGCGTACGCCAATCTGCCTAAGCTCAATACGTGTGCGGAAAATCGTAGCCAAATCCTTTACAAGCTCGCGAAAGTCTATTCTGCCGTCGGCTGTGAAGTAGAAAAGAATTTTATTGCCGTCAAAGGTATACTCAACTTCAACCAGCTTCATCTCTAATTTATGCTCGGCAATCTTTTCAAGGCATATCTTGTATGCCTCCTTTTCCAATTCCTTGTTTTGCCTGCAGCGTTCCGTATCCTCCTCGGTAGCGACGCGGACAACCTCCTTGACGGGCTTTTTGAACTGATCCGCCTCAATCGTTCTTTTTCCCATAACGACCTCGCCGTACTCAAGACCGCGTGCCGTTTCGACGATAACATTATCGCCCTGTTTTACGTTAAAGCCGTTCGGACTAAAATAATATGTCTTGCCTGCGCTCTTAAAACGAACTCCAATAACTTCCATATATATAACCTCTTTACTTTGCGTGTTTAAGGCTGCTCTTTAACTTTTCAGCCATTTCATCCGATATAGTGCATACGAGAAGCATATCTCTTTTGTTTTTCCTGTAGAGAATGTAGCGGACATTCTTTTTTGAAAATACCGTTGTCCGCATATTCTGCGCCCTTGGGGAGTGGGGAGGACGTTTTCTTGTTATGGACTTAACACCCGATAACGAAACCTCATACTCCTTATTCCTGTGACCGATTTTACGGTTTGCGCGGAAACGGTTATTTTTAAGGGAATATGTGTATACCGCGCTGTAGCGCGTCATTACAAAAAATCCGAGCACGCAGAACAAAAGAAGCGTAATAACCGCGCCGATTACCTTATAATCGGGAATGGCAAATATTAAAAATCTTCCGATAAAGAGTAGCAAAACCGCCCATAAAACGGAAAATAAAAACTCCTTTTTTCCGCCTGTTCTCGTTTCTTCCAATGGTATTTCTCCTTTACACTCTATTTGATAATTATATAACATATCGCTTAAATTGTCAACCGCGGCGAAACAGCAAAAAAATTAAAAATATTCCATCTATACAAATCCCGTAAAATATGATAAAATTATACTATTAAATAGAAAACAGGGGAGGAAGAAAAATGAAAAAAATAATCTCGGCTTTTTTAGCCGCATCTATGCTCACAGGTTCCATAGCCGCGTTTGCAGCGGATTTTGACATCGGCGCGAAATTTACCGATACCGAAAACGCGGCGGCAAAGGCTCAAACACAAAAATTGTTTGACGCAAGACCGCACAATTTAAAGCAGGCGGAGGATTTAAGCCGCGGCTTGGTTGCCGTTCCGTCAGGTGACGGCATACTCGTAAGCTGGCGTTATCTCGGCACGGACAGTGCGTCAGCTCACGCAGAAATATCCAGAAACGGAGAATACATTGCAGATGTATATGACACCACGAATTATTTTGACGCAAATGGCAAAAGCGGTGATAAATACTCTATCATAATGTTTCGCGGCAATACTGATGTTGGTTTTGAGGAAGGTGAATGCGTTGCGTGGGATAAGGAATACCTTTCTATCCCCGTTGTCAAGTACGACAAGGGCGATTACATAGTTGACGACGCAAGCGTGGGCGACCTTGACGGTGACGGAGAGTATGAGTATATCGTGCGCCGCACCCCTGCCGACTATTTTAACAAGCTTAACGTTGACGAGAGCGGCAAGGTCATAGACACGCGTGACGCATACCCGCTTGTAGAAGCGTACGAGCTTGACGGCACGCACCTCTGGACGCTCAACAT
>JAFQYK010000401.1 GCA_017406485.1 Clostridia bacterium | reverse complement strand
CTCTTGACGGTGACGGAATTGAAATCTCCTATGACGCTGTCTATAAGACGGTTGAGCCTGGCAGCACCACGGTAGATATAAAGAATGTAGTAATCGAAACCGATTTCGGCAAAAACAAAAACTATACCGTTGCTTCCGCGCCTGCATCGGCGGAAGGCGAGGTGGTAGAGGAGTCCATTTCCGAGGTTGAGATAACGGACGACCCGGTAATGCAGACAACAGACCAGTCGCTCCCGATAGAGTATAAATACGGTGACGCGCTTAACCTTAACCGCGGCTCGGTGAAGGTGCGCTATAACAGCGGCAGGGTAATAGAAAATATCCTGTTTAAGGATATTGAAGCAAAAACAGACGGCGCGCTGACGCTTTCATATTCAGATGACGACGGCTATGATATAGTAGGTCTTGACAAGCCGGAGAATAATCAGACGCTTTATGTGACAAAGCATAACGGCCGCCACATAAGAATTAAAACAACAGACGGCTCGGCCGTAAAATTTAAGTACAAGGGTGAGGAAACCTACGCGCTCAGGACAAAGGCGCTAAAGGTAAACAAAGCGCCCATAACGACAACCGCGAAATCCGAAGCTATATCGCGTATCTACGGCGACGATAATCCGCGCCTGTACTGCGAGTACAGCGGCTTTGTAAACGGTGATACCGCGTCAAGTGAAAACTTCACCTCAGGTTTAATCGAGCCTAAGGCTTACTGTGAGGCGACGCTTGATTCGCCTGTGGGAGAAGGCTACAGGATTTGGGCCGAGGGCGGCGAAAGTGATAACTACTACTTTGAGGATAATTATGTTGACGGCGAAATATCAATAACTCAGCGCGCGCTTGATGTTGAGAGCATAACAGGCGGTATACCGCCGCTCACGTCAAGAATAATCCGCGAAGAGCCGGGCTTTGTACACGTTCGCAGAGGATACGCACTAAACACAGCCGGCCAGCTTGTTCTCGGTAACCTGCACCCGAAGGATGAAATAAGAATATCCTATGACGCAATATATTCTACAGTCGGACCCGATGCGAGAAACATAACCGTTTCGATTGACAATGTGGAGATAGAGGATTACGGTCACGGCTCAAACTATTACCTCCGCAAAGCGCCCGTAATGGCTACGGGAGGTAATGTCTATACGAAAAAGATTGCATCGCTTGACATCGGTAGCCAGCCAAAACTTAAATATGTATACGGCGAGTATATAGACCTTGCCGAGCCGGGCGTCAAAATTGTGTATGACGATGGCGATGTGCTGGAAAATGTTCCGTATGACAGGCTTTCCGATTATGACGTAACGCTTTATATAACGTATAAGGCGGAGTACGGCAGCAATGTAACAGAGCTTGCTTCCGACCTTATGGAAAGACAGGAGAAGTTCAAAAACGGCGAGGTAACAGAGAAGCAGCAGAAAATGACGACTGACCTCTTCACCGGCGCGTACTACACGCTTGTGCCTGATTATGACGACACAATTTTCTCACCGTCGCTCGCGACTGCGTCATCAATAGTGACCAAGACATTGACGGTTGATAAAAAACTTGTGAACGTCAACATACATCCTGCAAAGTCAATTTATGGTGAAAATCCGTTTGAGCAGTTCTCTTTCAGCTACGGTGATGATTATGAATACGGCGAAACGGCTGACGAGGTCGTAACGACTGCACCTGAGTTTGTTTGCGCCG
>JAFQYK010000400.1 GCA_017406485.1 Clostridia bacterium | reverse complement strand
TTTTTCTGCTTTGCCGGTTATTTCACCGTAAACCTTGACCCACTCGCTTCTTCCGAGGGGGTGGCCTTCATAGCTTGAATAATCCGTGAATACAGTAACACCTAATTCCTCCAGCTTTTCCTTAACCTCCGGCGTGTGGTCAATCATTGTTGATTGTATCGAAAATGTACAGCCGCCGCCTAAGAGCAGCTCATAATCCGGCTCCCGGTACTTTCCGGCATATACAATATCACCGTTTCCCATCGCGGCCTTTGCGTTGTCTATGTACCAGTCGCTCTCTTTAACCGATGAAAACCGTATTGCGCCAAGCGCGCCGAGTTTGTCAAAAAACGTCATATCC
Source organism: Clostridia bacterium (assembly GCA_017406485.1). Taxonomy (GTDB): domain Bacteria; phylum Bacillota; class Clostridia; order UBA1381; family UBA1381; genus Hominilimicola. The sequence goes on along the minus strand of JAFQYK010000400.1, from coordinate 6,675 downwards.
GCCGTTGCGGCAAGGTAGATATTATTTAGCGGCTGCTTTAAAACCGTTATATCGCTGTTTAAGCCTTTCGGCGCGTCCTTGCCCTCCGGCACAACCAAAAATTTGCCGCCGTTTGTGGCTATAAGCGAATATCCGCCCTCATAGCGGTCAATTGAAAACCCCTCCGCATACGAAAGCTGTTCGCGTTCCGTAAAGGTAAGACCGTCAATTTCGGTATAGTGAGATGGGGAAGGGGAGTGGGTGCCGCAGGACGTAATAAGCAATCCCAGAACAAAAGCAATAATCGCTGTATAAAATCTATTTCGCATTACGTTTTCTCCTTCCGATAACCCAAACCGCAGCCGCCGCGCACAAAACCGCCGCGCCAATGCAAATCCAAACGGTCACATTTATGCCGTTTGCATCCTTTACGCCTGACGAGTTAAAGTGAAGCGTATAATCAATCAAATGCGGCTTAGACATAGCAGTCGTTTCCGCCTTTACGGGAATATCCGTGTCAAGCGCGTCAACAGCCACCTCAAAAACGGAATTACCGCTTTTGTTAACAGGTGAATACCCAATGCCTCCGATTTCCATATAGTCATAATTCGGGCTGCTCCACACAAGCTCGGCGGTCATTTTGCCGTCGTTCACCGTTATTTTGGCAGGTGAGGCTATATACGCCTTACCGCTACCACCCTTCATTGTCAAATCAATATAATATACACCGTTTTCCATATCGTTCTCCATAAAAATAACGCCCTGCCACAAAAGCAAGAGCGCACATCAAAACAGCGGATACTCACGTATCCAATATGTACAGCCAATTACTCGTGGCGTTTACGTACAGCCAAAGGGCAGGTCTCCTGGCTTATACATCAGCATACAGGGAGCCTTCCCAATTTCTCAGTGGCATAATTCCCTGTACTCCGTAATTACAGTGACGAGTTCGCGCGGGGTTTTCACCCGAACTTCCCTTTTCACCGCGGCAGCGTAAACGCTCCGCGACACCCTGTGGCGATATTTATTTGTAAGAATATTATAGTGTATATGTCTGTAATTGTCAAGAAATGTATTTTATTCAGAAAGTATGAATTTTAATTCGTACTTGTAAAACCTGACAGGATATGATACAATATAATTTGTTGTTATTGAAAATTATCAGCGGATTATGGGGGACATATGGAAAAGAGAGAAAATTTCAGCTCGCGATTGGGCTTCATTTTAGTATCTGCAGGCTGCGCAATAGGTCTCGGTAATGTTTGGAAATTTCCGTATATGTGCGGACAGTACGGCGGCGCGTTGTTTATACTGATTTATTTACTGTTTCTTGTCATTCTCGGCTTCCCGATTATGGTATGCGAGTTCTCGGTAGGACGCGCGAGCAAGGCGAGCTGCGCCACATCGTTTAAGCGGCTTGAACCTAAGGGAACGCGCTGGCATAAATACGGCTATTTCGGTATGGCGGGAAATTATCTTTTGATGATGTTCTACACTACGGTCGCCGGCTGGATGCTGTATTACTTTTACAGAACGGCATCGGGAGAATTTTCACAGGCAATGCTGACGGTGGATCAGATAAGAGATAAATTCGGTGATATGACCGCGTCGCCTCCGATAATGACATTTTGGATGGTGGCGGCGGTGCTGATTTCGTTCGCAATCTGCGCCGCGGGCGTGCAGAAGGGCGTTGAACGTGTCAGCAAGGTGATGATGCTGTGCCTTTTGGGGCTTATAGCGGTGCTGGCGGTAAATTCGCTGCTTCTTCCCGGAGCGGGTGAAGGTGTAAAGTTTTTCCTCGTACCAAATTTTGACACGATAAAAGAAGTCGGTTTCGGTAATATAGTATTCGGTGCATTGTCGCAGTCGTTTTTCACGCTCAGCGTCGGTATCGGCTCAATGGCGATCTTCGGCAGCTATATAGACAAAAAACGTTCCCTTGCGGGTGAAGCGGTAAGCATAGCGGTGCTTGACACGTTTGTAGCGATTATGGCGGGACTTATAATAATACCCGCGTGCTTTGCGTTTAATATTGAGCAGAACGCAGGACCGTCGCTTATCTTTATAACTCTGCCAAACATCTTTAACCGTATGGCCGGCGGACAAATATGGGGAACGCTGTTTTTCCTGTTCCTGTCATTCGCGGCGCTGTCAACGGTTATAGCAGGGTTTGAAAATATTATCTCATTTGCAATGGACCTTTGGGGCTGGAGCAGGAGAAAATCGGTTATTGTGAATATGATAGCGATAATCTGCCTTTCACTTCCGTGCATTTTCGGCTTTAATATCCTCTCCGGCATAACGCCTTTGGGCGAGGGTACCAATATTATGGACTTAGAGGACTTCATTGTTTCAAACAATCTCCTGCCGATAGGCTCGCTCGTATATCTGATGTTCTGCGTATCGCGTAACGGATGGGGCTGGGATAACTTCATAAAGGAAGCCAACGCGGGAAAGGGTATGAAATTCCCGGTAAAACTAAGATGGTATATGACATACATTCTGCCGGTTATAATAGTGGCCATTTACTTAAAGGGATATTATGACATTTTCTCAACAAAGGGACTTGCATATCTCATTCCGTGGTTCGCGGCGGCGGTAGTATTCCTCGGACTGCTTGGCTGGATAGTATTTTCAAAGAAGAAAAACATATGAAATATGAAAGAAAGGACATAAGACAATGGAAAACACAAACAAAAGAAATTCATTCGGCGGCACGCTCGGCTTTGTGCTTGCGGCAGCCGGCAGTGCGGTGGGACTTGGTAATATATGGCGTTTCCCGTACCTTGCCGCAAAGGACGGCGGAGGACTGTTTATATTCGTATACTTAATCCTCGCGCTCACCTTCGGCTTTACGCTTCTCACAACTGAGATTGCGATAGGCCGTAAGACGAAGCAAGGCCCCCTTACCGCCTATGGCAAGATTAAAAAGGGCTGGGGATTTTTAGGCCCTATCGCTACAATCGTACCGTTTTTGATTATGCCTTACTATTGCGTAATCGGCGGTTGGGTGCTAAAGTACCTCGTAGGCTTTGTATCGGGCGGCGGCGCGGCAATGGCGGGCGAGGGTTACTTCGGCGCGTTTATATCGGGAGGACTTATGGGCGGTATATGGCAGCCGGTAATCTTCTTTGTGATATTCCTTCTTATGTGCGCGTTTGTCGTAATAAGAGGCGTCAACAAGGGTATAGAGTCAATGTCAAAGATAATAATGCCGGTTCTTCTTGTGCTTGTTATCGGTATAGCAATATTCTCACTTACAATCAGCCACACTACAACAAATGAGGCAGGTGAACAGATAACCAGAACAGGACTTCAGGGTATGGCGAAATACCTCATTCCGGACTTCTCAACCATAACGTTAAAACAGCTTTTTGTAACCGTAATGGACGCAATGGGACAGCTTTTCTACAGTCTTAGCGTTGCTATGGGTATTATGGTTGCCTACGGTTCTTATGTAAAGGACGATGCAAATCTTGCAAAATCCATAAACCAGATTGAGATTTTTGATACGGTCGTTGCTTTCCTTGCCGGCGCGATGATAATTCCGGCAGTATATGCGATAAGCGGTCCCGAAAATATGAATGCCGGCCCCGGACTTATGTTTATGACATTGCCGCAGGTATTTATGCAGATGGGAATAGCAGGTCATATAATCGGCGCGCTGTTCTTTATAATGGTGCTTTTTGCCGCTCTGACAAGCGCGATTTCAATTCTTGAAGCGGTTGTTGCAAGCCTTATGGATAAGTTCGGTATGAAGCGCACAACCGCGGCTCTTGCCGAAACGGGAATTGCGCTTGTGCTTGGTATTATAGTTTGCTTTGGCTATAACCTGCTTATGTTCGATATCAAGCTTCCGAACGGTTCCGAAGCGCAGATTCTTGATATAATGGATTATGTCAGCAACCAGATTTTGATGCCGATTCTCGCGATAGGCACGTGTATTCTCATCGGCTGGGTTGCAAAGCCGAAGTATGCTATTGACGAGGTTACAAAGAACGGCGAGCGTTTCGGAAGAAAGGGACTTTATAATGTTATGATCAAGTTCGTAGCTCCCGCGCTTCTGTTCGTACTTTTCATACAGGCGTTAGGTGTAAACTTCTTTTAATAAATGATATTACGGAAACAGCCGCTCCTCTTGGGGAGGCTGTTTTTCGTTCTGAAACAAAAATATAATGAAATTGTCATACACAAATTATATATTTTATGGTAAAATACAATATAAGATGTTAAAATTGGAACAATATAATCAGAGAGGAGAGTTTTTTTATGGAAGAATTATTTGAACAGTTAAAGGAACAGGCGGCTAAAATGAAGGACGGCGCGATAAGGTTTACGCAAAAGGTGATAGGCAAGACCAACAACGTCGTTGACCAGACAAAAGTTAAGCTGGCAATAAGCGACACGGAGAGTAAGATGGAGGAAATCTTTACAAAGATTGGCGGCTCGGTTTACAAGAGCCATACCGATGGAACAAAGGTCCCCGACTTTACTGAGGTTTTTGCAAAGCTTGATGAACTTAAAAATGAGCTTGACGACCTTAAAGAGCAGCTCTGCCGTCTGCAAGACACGAAGCAGTGCCCCAAATGCAACACTTATAACGACCAGAAAAACGAGTATTGTGCTAAGTGCGGCAACAAATTTGGTGATGTGAGCGGGGAAGAAACCAAGACGAATGCTGACGACACATTCACAGTGGAAGCTGACACCGCTGAGGTTGACACTGCCGAGGTTGACGCTGCTGATAGCGCTTCTGAGGTTGACGCAAAATAACCGTATTCGTATACTGCTATGGAGAAGGGTGAAGATATGAGCAAGAAGGATATCAATATAAAGTCGTATGACGGACAGGATGCTTTTTACAGCGGAACCGACGAGGAATACAAGGAGTTTCTGAAACACGCAACCGAAAGTCTTGATATGGACGGAGCCGACAAGGAGCCGGAACCGGTTGATAACACGCAGAAAATAAATCTGAACGAAACAATCAATCTGCAGAATGTCATTGATAAATTCAAAAAGACGGCAGGCGATATAGGACAGGGTGCAAAGGCCTTAAAGGATAACGTTGTAAGTAAAATGGACAAGCTCAAAACCAAGATGGCTGACGGCTTGGATGAGGCGGCGGAGGATTTAAGCGAAGCAGATGATGAGCCGGGCTTTAAAGAAGCGATGAAAAACAAGGTGACTTCTGATGCCGAAGCTATTACGGAAAAGATTACAAACTCTGTTAAGAAATCCGCCAAGAAGGTTGACGAGCTAAAGGGTGAAATGAAAGCTATGGCTGATATGCCCGACAAGATTGACGGCGTAGGTACAAGGCTTGATGGCATAAACGGCGCGTTAAAATCAATTTCCGCGGACATCAGCTCAATAAACGAGCAGCTTGAAGAGCTAAGGAACGCGCTCACCACAGAGGAGGGTGAGGAGGACGAGGCTGAAACGGTAATAACAGGTATGGCAGAGGATATACAGATGCTATGCACATCCGTGACGGATATAAGACAGTCCGTAGGCTCCGTTTCTAAACTTAACGACAGCGTGTTTGAACTTAAAAACAACCAGCTCAACACCAGGAACGCCGTATCCAACCTCGAAACAGCCTTTGCGCGTTTAAAGAAAAAGTGTATCTTAGGCGTCACCGTCGTAAGTGTTTTAAGCGCTATTATAATTGCTTTGGAGATAGTTAATATACTTTCATAAGGCTAAAAAAATGTAAAGGGAACAAAATTACGGATTTTGTTCCTTTTTTTGTTTAACATATTGCAAAAAAAAATGAAATGTGATAGAATAACTGTATAATATTTAAAATTAAGGAGGAGTTTTACAAATGTTAAAGGAAGATGTTTTGAAGCAGCTTACTGATTGCGGTCTTGTTGCCGTTGTAAGAGCGAAGAACGCCGAGGAGGCTATCAAGATTTCCGACGCTTGCCTCGCGGGCGGCTGCACGGGTATCGAGCTTACGTTCACGGTTCCCGGTGCGGACAAGGTTATCGCCGCACTTGCCGAGAAGTACAAGAACGGCGAAATGATGCTCGGTGCAGGTACGGTGCTTGACCCTGAAACGGCAAGAGCTGCTATTCTTGCAGGCGCAAACTTCATTGTAAGCCCTGCGTTCAACCCGGACACAGCTAAGCTTTGTAACCGTTACAGAGTTCCCTATATGCCCGGCTGCGCTACAATCACAGAGGTTATCACAGCTATGGAGGCAGGCGCTGACATAGTCAAGATATTCCCGGCTGACCTTTACGGCCCGAAGATTATAAAGGACATCAAGGGTCCGCTTCCGCAGGCGCAGATGATGCCGACAGGCGGCGTTGACAAGGATAACGTAGGCGAGTGGATTAAGGCAGGCGTTGTTGCAGTCGGCGCAGGCTCGTCACTCACCAAGGGCGCTAAGACAGGCGACTACAATGCAATCACAGAAACATCCAAGGAATTTATAGCAAACATAAAGGCTGCAAGAGCAGAATTAAAGAAGTAATTAAAAAGGCTTCCCCTTGAGGGGAAGCTGTCGCGAAGCGACTGATGAGGTGTTTGTGAAAACATATACCCCTCATCCGCCTCGCAAGCTCGGCACCTTCCCCCGAGGGGGAAGGCTTACACATCAAATAAATTTTATTATAAAGGAGAATTATAATGGCAAAAGTTGTTACAATGGGTGAAATTATGCTCAGACTTTCAACCCCCGGCAAT
>JAFQYK010000399.1 GCA_017406485.1 Clostridia bacterium | reverse complement strand
TGGAACAGCTTCCAGGACTCGCTCTATTTCGTAACGAACCCGAAGCTGCAGTTTATCCAGCATAAGCTGAATAATCTCATAAACCCCGTCGGCGCAAACGCGGCGGTGTCGCAGGAAACAGGCGTTGAAAAAATGCAGTACCCCGAGGTTATGAAATCGGCGTGTATAATGTTCGCGACAATCCCTATCGTAATAGTATATCCTTTTATACAGAAATACTTTGTAAAGGGTGTAATGATAGGCGCAGTTAAAGAGTAATAAAAATTATTAAATATATCAAGGAGGCAAATTATGAAACTAAGGAAACTATTAAGTCTTACGCTTGCGGGCGTAATGACAACCGCGGTTTTGGCGTCGTGCGGCGGCTCATCACAGAAGTCGGCTGTTGACAAGTCAAAGCTCACAGGCCCTAAAAAGTACGACGAGCAGGTGACAATCAAAATCCCCGTATACGACAGAGGTGTATCGGGACAGGCGGACGTTACCAACAACTACTGGACAAAGTACGTTCAGGAGAATTTTGGTGACAAGTACAATATCAAGGTGGAGTTCAAGGCTATACCGCGTAAGGAGGACGTTACAACATTCAACAACCTTTTAGCGGCTGATGACGCGCCGGATATTCTGTTCAGCTACGACTATCCGACGATCGTATCCTTCTATGCAAGAAAGGCGTTCCAGCCGATTGACGAGGATATTTTAAAGCTATACGCTCCGACCTTCTATGAGAACACAAAGGCATTGGACGAGTACGCAAAAATGCAGGGACAGCGTTATTTCTTAACGGCAACTCGTCCACTTGCGTACAACTGGGTAAACATTGTAAGAACCGACTGGCTTGAAAAGGCAGGACTAAGTATGCCGACAACGCGCGAGGAATATGTAAATATGCTCCGTAAGTTCAAGGAGTTAAAGCTCGGCGGCGAGAACACAATCCCCCAGACACAGGCGCTTTACAACGCATACTTCGGCAACTACTATTACAGACCGTATCCGCTCAGCGAGGAGGATAACGCGCTTTATTCGGATATTACCGTTGCCGCGCTTACATGGGAGCCGAGCAAGAAGGAGCTTGAATACTTAAACGGCCTTTACAACGAGGGACTTATAAGCCCCGAATGGTATCTTGACAAGGACGGAAGCAAGATGCAGTCCGACTTTATATCGGGCAAGGCGGGCGTGTACGGCTTCTATCTCTCACAGAACCCGCCCGTATTGCAGACGCTCGTACAGAATGATCCCGCGGCAAAGGTCGCTGTTATTCCGCCGCTTACCGGTGACGGTGACAAAGGCAAGGCAGGACGCGCAGACTGGCCGTTCGGTATGGTCAGCGGCATAAGCGCAAACTGCGCTCACCCCGAGGCTGTTATGATGTACTTTGAGTGGCTCAGTCAGCCGGAGAACCTCTTTGTAATGCAGAACGGTATTGAGGGTGTGACGTATAAAAACGAGGACGGCGTTCCCGTACTTATAGACGATTACACCGGCAATGACAGACTTAACTACAACTCAAACAAGGATATGTGGTGTCTTGTAACCGAGGGCAAGGATTACGGCAGCGATGAAAAGAACCTCGCCGTTCAGAAAAAGACCTATGCTCCTGCAGGCTATGAGGATCTTATTCAGCAGTCATACGACTACTATCAGCAGACAAAGCAGTTTAAGTACACAGACTTCCTCTTTGACCGTTCAATCGATTCGCTTTCAAAGTACGGCGCGTCGTTAAAGAGCAAGTGGGAGGGCATACAGGTTGATCTTATCAACTGCAAGCCGGAGGAATTTGAAGCCAAGTATAAGTCAGCCTGCGAGGAATATCTGTCCTCAGGCTATCAGCAGATACTTGACGAGAAAAAAGAAGCGTACAAGGCAATGAAAAAGTAATTGGGTATTGATTTT
>JAFQYK010000398.1 GCA_017406485.1 Clostridia bacterium | reverse complement strand
GCCGTTTACAAAGATAATTCCCGAGCTGCCGAATTCGATTATATCGGGCAGCTTTTCACCGCTGCCGGTAAAATCGTAGCTGCCGCTGTACGAGCCACCGTAGCTGCCGTTTAAAATATATGAACCGCCGTAGCTTGTACTGATTTCATACGAACCGCCAAAGCCGCCGGTGAAGCTGTAATTCCATTCGTAGCCGTAGCCGAAGCTGCCGGTGTAGCTTGAATTCCAGCTCAATCCCCATTCATACGAGCTGCCGAAGCCGCCGGTGAAGCTGTAATTCCACTCATAGCCGTAGCCAAACGAACCATAGCCGCTGCCGCCGAAACCGTACGAACCAAATCCGTAGCTGCCGCCAAATGCAAAGCTGTAACCGTAGCCCCATACGCCCGAGCCAAGCGCGTATGAACCGCCATAGCTTCCAGAACCAAACGACATTCCATAGATAAAGGAATAGAACGAAGAAGAAAATGAGGTTTGATATGACGACATATATTCCGAAAGATATGATGAAGTATAGGAAGTCTGATATGACGAGGAATACGAGGACAAATACGAGCCGCCCATTTCATATTCATAACCATATGTGTATGAACCGCCGCTGCCCTGATATGAGGTTTGTGACGATGATGCAAATGACGAGGCGAACGAAGAATTAAAGGATGTAGCGAACGAGGACGCAAACGAGGACGAGAGCGACTGCTCCTTTTTCTCAATATGAGCGTACGCCGGTACTTTCTCCGTCAGGTTTTCCGTTGTATTTTCCGCGCCGAATGAGGACAAATCGCCGCCTTCAAGCGTTACCTGTCCGATAATTGTATATTCTATCCCCGCTATATCGGGCAGGGAAAAGCTGTTATCGCAGAGGGCAATGCGCTTAAATCCGGCGTTTAAGGCATTATTAAGCTCTTCCTGGTTGAAAACTATCACATCAAACGCCATATTATTGCCCCCCTTCTTTAGCATTTTAATCAGTGGAGGCGAAAAAGAAGCAAGCAGATTGCTGTTTAGCAGGGCGCAGTCGTACATTTGTACTTCAAGTCCTGCTAAATAGTGAGATGCGCAGCTTATTTTTTGCATCCTTCCGAAAAATAGGTATATATGGATATTATAACATAAAAAAATGAATAAGTGTAGTATTATTTTACAATTTTTATATATTTTTTTGCATATTTATTTAGCTGCGCGCCGAAAAGAAAGATATTCATAAAGAAATACAAAAGCAGCATCAAGAGCGCAACAGCGGTTAAAGAGCCGTATACGAGGGTGTAATTCGCAAAATTGTCTATATAAAATGAATACGCGAGCGAAAACACCAGCCACATAAATGCCGCTGCCGCCGCGCCGGGAAGCGTTTCGGTAAATTTCGCGTGTTTCTGCGGCAGAAACTTGTACATCAGCGCAAAGGCAAGCGTTAAATATACAAAAACCAGTACAATCTTACCCTTGGACATAAATTTCAATACCTCGAATGTTCTTTCCGCCGCGCCGCCAAAGGCTATGAACACGAAAGTCAGCGCGAGCGCGATAATAAAAACCGCCGTAAAAAACAAGGATTTGAGCCGCGCGCGGATATACGGCGCGCGGGGAAAGCGGCCGATATTATCAAGACCTGCCGTGAGCGCCATAATCCCCCTTGAAGCGAGCCATAACGCGCTGACAGCCGTAAGCGATATAACCGGCACATTTGCGGCTCTGCCGAACAGCTCGCCTATAATCTTTGCCGCCATCTCACTTATGCCCTCCGGCGCAAAGGAGCTTATTATGCTTATTACGCTGCTTGGATCAACGTCTATAAATGAGCCTGCCACAACAAAAACAAGCATAAGAAACGGTATGGAGGAAAGTGAAATAAAAAACGACGCCTGCGACGCGTACAGGCCTGTGTTATCCTCCCGAAAAAGAAGGACAAGCTCTTTAAGCCTGCCCCAAGATAACTTTATTTTGTTCATTATGCCATCACCTGCTGTATTATCGTATTTGAGCTTTCTCCGTTCCCTTGTAAACAGGCACCTCATACCTGTACGACGCTGACGGGAACGCCTCAAACATCGCCGCCATTGTCTTTGCCTGCTTTCCTGCCCACTCAACATCTGTCGCATACTGATGATTTGCCGGGCTTTCGGGATTCCAGCGCATTTTATATAGTGTATTTTGTCTGTATTTGGTGTTGTTTATGTAATTTTCGCTTATCCATTCCGCACCGCCGTCAATCGCCGCTTCGGGCGACATCCAGCCGTGCTCATACGCGTACCTTGCGCCGCCGCCTATGGGGTCATTATCAACCGCGCCTATGCCGAACATATTGTAAACGGTTGTTCCGTTGTATTCAATGCCGTTCGCCAGCTTTGACGTGCCGCTGCCTGTTTCAAGACAGGAATGTATTACAAGATATACCTCGCTCACGTTGTACAGTTCAGCGGCTGTTTTGAAGGTTTCGCCCTTGCCGCTTAAAATACCCTTACCCTTCAAATATGTATCAAGCACATCTGCGTCAACACCATTCTGTATGCCGAGATTGAGGAATTGGTATTTGTTATAGCCGGCGATAAGATTTGCCGGATTTACGTACGACTCAACCTCCTCACGGTAGGCGGGCTGCGCGTTTGTGGTAAATATAGTAGGCTCGGCGGTCATCTGCATATCAACCATTTTACTGAGCGTCAAATCATATTCCTTATATTCTGTCGGAATGTTTTCCTTGCGCTTTTCCCACGTTGTAACGGTTACGGCGCATTTCGCCTTAAAGCCGCCGTCATCCGTTTCCGCTACAATTTCCGTCTGACCTATGCCGTTCGGGTACACAAGTCCCTCCTCATCAACAAACGCAACCGACTCATCCGCGCTTTTCCAAGTAACCGTTTTTATAGTCGCGTCAAAGGGCAAAACATTTGCCCGGAGCTGCGCCGTAACAGGTTTGTCGGCGTAAAGCGTCATACTCTCGGGATGGATTTCCACACCCTCGGCAGGTTTTACGGTGCTGACCTTCATACGCGCCTTTGCCTTGCCGGCGGTCATTTCCACAACCGTCTCCCCCGCCTTACCGGTGGGCGTTACACCGCCGTTCGCGTCAACGGTGGCTATTGTGATG
>JAFQYK010000047.1 GCA_017406485.1 Clostridia bacterium | reverse complement strand
CTTACATTATATACACAATTTGTCATATTTTCAAGTGGTTTACGAAAAACAATTTACATTCCCATAAAATTTATCAGCAAGACCGCCGTTATTAGTCCGGTCAAATCTCCCAATGCGGCAAAAGGAATTGCGCGGAGAGTATGCTCGGCGCGTGTTTTGGCAAAATAAACCGCAATACAATAAAAGGTTGTTTCCGTACTTCCCATCATAACAGACGCGATACGGCCTATATTACCGTCCGCGCCGTGGGTGTTTAAAATGTCGGTAAGTATTCCCAGCGCGCCGCTGCCGGATAACGGGCGGATAAGCGCAAGCGGCAGCACCTCCGCCGGCATAAAGTGAGTTATGGGTGAAAGAAAGGATATAAAGAGGTCAAGCGCGCCCGACGCGCGCAGCATATACACGGCGGTCAGAATAGCCACAAGCGGCGGAAACATAACCGCGGCTATATTCATACCATCTCTTGCGCCGCTTAAAAAAATCCCGTATGGCGGCTGTTTTTTTATAAGGGCATAAACTAAAACAAAAGCGATTATAGCAGGAATAATATATGTCATTTACGGTGTCTCCTCCTCTGCCATAGCTTTGCCACCGTAACTGCCGCCACGACCGCCGCGAGTGAAGAAATCCATATGGGAAGTATTACGGAGAACGGATTGGCGCTGTTTGCCGCGGTACGGAGCGCGATTATTGTTGTCGGTATAAGCTGCAGCGAGGTTGTGTTCAGGACAACCAGCATACACATATCATCAGAAGCGTACTCCGGTCTTGGATTTTCCTTGTCAAGCGTCTGCATAGCCTTTATGCCCATTGGCGTTGCGGCGTTGCCCATACCGAGAAGATTTGCGCTCATATTCATAGAGATGTATTTTTTTGCTTCGTTGGAGCTGTTCGGAAAAAGAAACGTTATAAGAGGGCGCAGGAGCTTTTCAATTTTGTCGGAAAGACCCGATTTCTCCGCTATTTTCATTATTCCTGTCCAGAAGCACATAACGCCCGCAAGCGCGAGTATTGTATCAACCGCCGCCTTAGCCCCGTCAAAAGCCGCGTTTATGGTCACTTCCATATTGCCGTTTACCGCGGCGGTAATTAAGGATATAATTATTAAGCCGCACCATATATAATTCACAACACCACTCCCTTATTACACATATTGATACCATATTTTATATTCATTTTTTTGCGTTGATAGAACACCGCTTGTTAAATTATCTTTTTTTTCTGCATTGACTGAAAAAAATATGTAATATTTTTATCAAAAAAACATTCAATTGTATTTTTTCGGTAATATTTCTGTAATCTTTCGTCAAATTGCACAATACAAATTTTACTCAAAAAAGATAAAAAAATAAAATGATTTTGTTGTATTTGTCGAAAAAAAACACAAAAAACTCAAAAATGTTCATTTTTTGGTTAATTGTTCATTAAATTAATAAAATAAGTGTTGACTTATTCGTAATAATGCATTAAAATGAAAATAGGACAATTATGTCCTGCTAAAAAAAATATTGGCAAAATTACACAAAACACCAAATGATCTAGGAGGACAAGATGAGTTTGGGCAAAGTGACCCGTAAGGCTATTTCGATAGCTTTACTGGCTGCGATGACAACATCATCCCT
>JAFQYK010000397.1 GCA_017406485.1 Clostridia bacterium | reverse complement strand
CTCAACGCCGAGCATACCCGCGATATCGTCATATTGGACATTAAGGTTCATCGGCTCATAGTTCGGGTCTGCGTAAACGCCGTAGCCCGTTGATACGGGGTCATATACCATATCCTTTACCGCCGCGCCGTCCTCGCCCATCGAGTTCACTGCAGTTTTCTTATCAGTCGTGAGCTGTGCCATAAGCACATCTCCGTATGTCCAGAGCGTAGGATGAGCCGGATCGAATTCGTTTATCACAAGCGTGAACTCGCCCTTTTCCTCATCCCATGACCATTTAGCGGGACTCGTCTTTGCAGGCGTCTCATTCGATGAAAATACACCGTGTACCTCGCCTGTTTCCTGATTCTCGAAGTAGAGCGTTACATCCTTGATATTCTCGGTATAGGTCTTGTTGCCGACGGTATACTCTCCGCCCTTATCGACCTTTACCGATACTATAAGCTCCCTGCCGTTTAGGGTAACGGCGTGGAGTGTGCCCTGAAGCTGACCGCGCTGGCTTGCAACGGCGCTTGTAAAGTGCGCGCCCGTCTCGGAATATGTATCGACCCGTACTATGCCCGCGCTTGCATTTACAGCCTTGACCTGCTTTCCTGTTACACTCACCGCATCGGATTTTTCCGCATTGTTTGACGGGACCTTTGCCTCCTGTATGGTCGTTACGCCGTTGTATGTAACAAGGAAGCGTACCTTTGCGTTACTGTCGTATAAAACAGCGGGAGCAGTGAATTTACCGTCCTCATCAGTGATCGCTCCCACAACGCCCATAGATACTACCGCGCCGTTTGCGGGGTTTAAGTCTGTGGCGCTGCGTCCGCTTGCAAGATTCATCGTTGATGAAACGATATTGCCGCTGAGCGTCATATATGTCAGATGACTGCCTGATGCTGCGCGCAGCGTTAATGCATTGTCTTTAGCCCGCGGATTGGAGCGTATATACATAGAGTTTCCAAAATACTCCGAACCGTCGCTGAGTATCCACTTAGGTATCACATTTTCAGCGTCCTTTGTAAACGCATCCAGCTCGTATATGTCGTTTGTCAGTATATCCTCAGAAATGACATAGTAATACGCGCCGTTCTTGTGCGTCACGCTGACATAATTGCCCTCGGCAAAAAGTCCCTTTGTTGTGTCAAGATAGTTATCGTAATATTCATCGGGAACTATAACGGTTATCCTGTTGCCCTTTTCCGTAAAGGTCGGCTTGAAGCTGTAGTACGGGTGGTCTACTGTATTGCCGTTGAGTGCGCTGTCGGTAAGCTTGAATCCAACGCTGCCATTGATATAGTGGACATCATTGAAGTTTATCAGCTCGCCGTTCTGATTCGACTTCCTCAGCTCGTAATACACACCGTCCGGCGCCATATTCGCGGCTGTACCCGCGCCGTTTATCTCGGTAGTAAAGTTCAGCTTGTCACCAAGGTGGTAGGTAAGCTGCGCCGGACCTGTCACGCTGCCTGCCTTCGCGGGCTGATATGCTTTGGCTTTTGCTTCGTCCTCGAAGAATGCTATGTAGTCGATGGCGAAATTGTCGCTTGACGTGCCATGATCCCAGCCGAGGTCAAAGCGGAGCCAGCTTACTACACCGTTCCAGCTGCTCGCGTTGAATCCTTCGCCCTGCGTGATATCGAAAACATACTCCCGCCATTCGGGATCCTTATCAAATCTGACACGTGTCCAGGCGGGACCGAGGGATGCGTCGTTGATGCTGGCGAAGATACGGAAATCCGTCTCACGGTCGTTTAAGTTTTTGAGGCGTATCTTCATATAGCGCATCTTATCCACGCTCGGAACATCTGTCCTGAGTGCAAAACATCCTACGCCGCCGCCCGGGGTGGTGTTAAAGACATAGGCATCGGCATCGCCGCCGTTGTATTTGCTCCAGCTGACACTGCCGGTGTACATGAACTTAGAGTCCATCGCCATATCGCTGCCGTTAAAGTCCCAGCTTGCCGCCGCGTCGGGATCCACTCTCCGGAACGCGTTTGCGCTGCCCTCATCCGGGAAGAACGCCATATAGTCTATCTGAATTTGACTGCCGTTGTTGGTGTTTCCCGCCATCGGGTCAAGACGCAGATAGCTTATTCTGCCGTTCCATCCACCTTCCATGTAAGCATCGGCTTTTTTGATATCAACAACATATTCGTGCCATTGGGTGTCGCTTTCAAGCGGGATATTGATATGCGCGTTTCCGGTAAGATTGCCGTTGTTTATAGCGCCGAAAAGCTCCATACGATCCGCGTCGTTCAGATTTCTCGCCCTTATCTTAACATACCGTATATTTTCCAGACTTTCCGCGTGTGTTGCTATCGGCACATAAGGATCGTAGCCGGAGGCGGTAAAGGTGTAGTAATCATTCTCGCCCTGCCACGATACCTGATTTGTGGGGTAAAGGCTGTTGACTCCCATAACATCGTCCATTTTTCTGTCGAAATTGAAATCCCACAGCATAGACGGGGTCGGGCTTTGGGCGTACAGTGTGCCGTAATTCTCATCGCCGTTTTTCAGCTCAACGGTCGCATTGATATAATCAAATACCGGGCGGACGATGATAGATCCCTTATAGGACGTTCCGCCGTATCCCGAGCCGTTCGCGGACCATTCGATACAGCCCTTCTCAACCATTGCGTCGATGGTCGCCTGGTTCATTACTACCGCAGCGGTGTCGCTCTTGCCGTTAATAGTGGCAATGCGGTACCAGCCGTCCTTGCCGTCACGGATCTTCGCCTCAACGCCTACAAGACGCAGAGGGCTTTTTGTATCCTTTGCGGTCAGGGCAAAGCTGTCCTCCGTCCAGAGCGATCTTGAGTTATATGCGCTGTTATCAAGCATTACCGCCTCATAATTGCTCAGGACCTCAGCATCACTCATACCTATAAGCGGCTTTACCTCAGGATTTTCCACCTTAATGTCAAACTGACGCTTGATAAGGCGTACCTCATCTACCCACATTGCCGCATAGCTGTCCGTCCCGACGGGACCTTCGTTATCCACGTTGGCTGCCTCAACGGTCACTTCCGCGGGAGCTTTTACGTCTCCCCAATAGCCGCGAAGCCAGTGGTCGTCGTGTTTGCCGCCGTCATCGAAATAGTTGGCTTGGATATTGGTTCCGCCCGGATTCCAGCGGGAAAGACGGAATTCGCCATCACACCAGTTCACCAAACAATTAAAGTGTACATACATACCATCATAGGCATAGCCGTACTTTGATGTCGGCAGGTGGACATAGCTCGTCTCCTCCTTGTTGATCGGTGTAGACATATAGAACCCTGTGTCGCCATCAAAGCCAAAGCCATGGCCGCCCCAACCGTCGCGGATGTTGAGAAGATCGGTGAAGGGCTTACCCTGGTATTCCGATTCGCCCATCAGCTCACCGTCGCTTTTGCTATCCGCCTCGGGTATGATAACATGGGTGGTTTCTGTTTCCACTGTTTCATCGTCCAGCGCGGTAATCGTTACATAAAAATCCTTCTGCTCTGTGCCGTGATATACGGGTATCTCGACGGTTCGGCTCTTGATTCCCATCGGGAAATAGAGCTTCGCGCCAATGCCCGAATACTCGTCGCCCGCCTTGGCGCTGCCGCCCCACGACGTAACCATAACACCCTTCATAGCATTTAAGCGTCCCTCGCGGTTTACGGTGATTTTTGCCTTGCCGCCCTCTGCCGTTACAACATCAGAAGCCATAGATATTTTAACAGGCTCCGGCTCATCCTCATCGATTATGGTTATAGAAACAGGGTTTGTGTCCTCGCCTATGCCGAAGTTGCCGCTCGGTTTCTTGAGCATCAGCATTATCTGTGCGTCACCCTCTGCCGCGTCCGAATAAAGCGGCGTTACAGCAAGGTATTTCACGTTCTCGCCCTCGCCAAAGTGCAGAGCGTACTCCTTGCCCGGATAACCGTCAGCCACAGCGTCAGCCATTTCCTTATTGAACTCGTCCTCGGACATCGTGTTTCCGCCCCCCATTTTCGCAAGGTCGGAAATTTCGCCGCCCTCAAGCTCCTGACGGTCGGACTCTGTGCCTGTGTAAGCGCTGCGCGCTGCACGAAGCTTTTGTGTAGGGGACATTTTCGCGTCTTCTTTAGCAGGAGCATCCTCTGTCCGGATACTGCTTTTGTGCCATGGGGGCATAAATTCCGGCAAGGCTTTGTCCTTAGCGGTGTCTTCTCCCTCTGCGAGAGTTTCGTCCCCGTCGGATTCATTCTCCGTCCGAATATCGGTTTCCTGCTGTGAGATCGTAACGTCAGGCTCGGTTTTATCCGGAACAGAGTCTTCTTCCTCTGCCGGAGTCTCGTCCTCATCGTCTGTCTTTGCTTCAATTATGGGGTTGCCGTCCTCGTCCAGCGGCGTAGCCTTTACACTGCCGATCACCGAGCCTTGACCGTCTGTAATATCGGCGCCGCCCATTTCGTTTATCATCTGACCCATGCTGTTTTCGTCGGTGGGTTCGACCTCCTCTATCTCGACGTCGTCGCCGAGCGTCAGCTCCTTTACGGACATATCCGCATACGCGATCTGCGCCTCGGTATCGTCGTTGTACAGCTCTGCCGTGTAGTTGACGTCATGCTTTGCCGAAAGGTCTATGACCTTTAGGGTAATGTCCGCCTCACTGCCAAGGTCGCCTGTACGCTGGACAGGGATATAAAGTGTTTCGCTGCTCTTTTCGCTGGCAGTCCAGCCCGGCTGCGCGATAAAGAACCAGTTCCCGCCGTCTTGGTACTTTTCGGGAACGTCTAATACAATATTTCTTGTGGGATCTATCTTATCCGCGATCTCGTTCGCAGCGTAGGCTATGCATGTATTGCACACCTCGAAGGTCATAAGACCCGCGATAAGCATTGACACCGATCTTTTCAAAAATCGCTTCATAGTGTATTTTCCTTTCTGAATTTTTACCGATCACCCTTCTTCCGGAAAAAAGCGTATATCAGCCTTTGCTCCTTGCCGAGCTGTCAAT
>JAFQYK010000396.1 GCA_017406485.1 Clostridia bacterium | reverse complement strand
GCGAGTATGACGGACGCGTAGGCGTAAATATCTCCCACGGCTGCGTAAGACTTCATCCCGGCGATATAAACTGGATTGCGCGAACTGTTCCGTTCAGAACAAGAGTGTACATAACAGAATAAAAAATCTTTTGATTAAACCACGCCTGCGGGCGCAGGAACAAGGAAACAATATAAACACATACAAAAAACGGCTTTTAAAAGCCGTTTTTTGTATGCTCATATTTATGTTCTTTTCCTGTATGCCTCGGCGCTGTCCCTGATAAAGCCCTCCATAATCTCTATAACCCGCTCTAGAGGCACTTTAATATTATCCTCAGCCCAATCCTGCAGCACCGATATAAAGCCGCCCATAACAAGTCTCAGCGTCATTTCAAAATCATCCCTTGCCTTTATCTGGGGAAGAATAATCTCGTCCGAAAGGAAACGTTCAATCACTATACCCTCAAGCTGCTTCATAAATTTCATTGCGCCGCCTGTACGCAAAAGCCTTTTATACAGTGTTTCATCGGATTTTATAAAATCGAGAATGCGCCTTAGCACCGGTCTCGGATTGGAAAGCGAGTTTGTGAAATCACCAGCCTCTAAGATGCCTGTTATTTCAGTTATTATATCCGTATGGATTTTTTCGCGAACATCCTCCGCCGATTTAAAATGCGCGTAGAAGGTTGAACGGTTCAAATCAGCAACATTTACAATATCCGTAACGCTTATTCTGCCGCTGCCCTTTTTTTCCATAAGCTCAACATACGCTCTTATTATCGCCTTTTCGCTTCTTGCGAAGTTTCTGTATGTCTTTTTAGTTTTTGCTGTCTTTTCCATCTTTAACCTTGCCTTCCCCTGTACGTTTCTTTATTTTTCTGAAAGCTATATAACCGCCGGCCGCAAGCGCAATCACTGCCAGACCTATTATTATCCACACTGTAACGGTTCCTGCCGCATTTTTGTACAGCACAACAAATTTGCACGGCGCTCCGACGGTAAATACGGCGTAGCTGCCATCCATAGTACAGTCCAAAAGCGTCCATTTGCCATTGTCAAAAACGGCTACCTTCGCCGCTTTCTTCTCCTCGTCGCGTATATGTACCTTGATGACATCATACGCGCTCTTACTCAGTTCAAACGAATACGCCGCACTCTTTCTGTAGCCGCTGAATTCAAAATCGGTTGTTTCGTCGTTTAGCTTTACCTCGGTGTTATCATCAAACACACTTTCAACGAGCAACAGAGGCGGCTCCTCGCCTGTTGAAATTGTCGCGGTTGCCTTGTTGTAAACAGCGGTAAATTTTGTATGCCGGACTATCGGCGCGTTTATATCCTTATCCCACAACGGCACCTCTTGTCCGTCAGCCGTCAGCTTCGGTATATCATTGCTTTGAAGCTTGGTGCCGTAATCAACAACCATACTCCTTAGCTCCTTGTCCTTATCGATGAAGCTGACCTTAAAATGAAACCTTGACAGCTCCGCGGACTTTGATTGCAGAAGCGCGCCTACGCCCGCCGCGTCATTTCTTGCAAGCGCCGCAATCTGCGGCATAAACAAATCGCCCGTTTCCATAAAGAAATTGCCGCCCGCAAGCGCGCGCATTTTAGAAGGAATATTCCCGTCAGACACCGCAATTTCCGAAGGCGCAACAGGCTCCGCCTTACCTTCAAGATTTGCGCCGCTTATACCGGAAAGTCCCTCGTCTATAAAGTATGTGCCGCTCACGTCGCCCGAGGCAAAGCCGGCTATCGCGCCCGACTTATCCTTCTTGCCGTCAAGACGCGCGAGCGAGTATGAAGTCTTTATATCCTTGCCGCTGCCGGCAATACCGCCAAGGTAGCTCTTTGCGTCAACATCATTTATCGCGATACAGTCAGTTATCTCTCCTCTTGAATAACCCGCCACACCGCCGGCATAGCTGCCGTCGGTTGAAGTTATTTCTCCGGTTGTAAGCGATTTTCTTATGTTGCCTATGTCGCACTTACCGCATATACCGCCGGCGTAATCGTTCTTGGACTTCACCGCCCCGTCACTTACACAGCACTCTATTACAGCCTTTAAAACCGAATCGGCATCCACCTTTGTACCGTCCGGAAGCGTTATGCTGTCGCCGCTTCTTACCGTCGATTCAAAACCGGTACTGCCGGCAACACCGCCGGCAAGCTCAGTACCCGTCACACCGGCATTATTTATACAGTATCTCACAAGCGCAGTATCGGCATTTTCGCCGCCTATAAGTCTTGGCATTGAAATATCTGTGCTTCTCAGATCACTTATGGCCGTCATCAGCTTATCGTCATCAGCGGCATAAGCTGTTACGGAAAGAAGTCCGCCCGCCTTGCCTACAACAGACGGTTCAACGTCATAGCCGCTGTCCAGTGAGCCGTCCGCATCAACATTGTAGCCGCTTTCGTTATATTGCACCTGCGGCGCGGACGAAGGCGAGGGCGTGGGCGTGGCGTTTACCCTGTCGCGTATATCGGAAATCTTCTCCCTTAAATCACGAACCGGCTTCGTAATTTCTTCCACTCTTTTCTTTATTTTTGTAACCTCGTTCTGTGCGTTCACCACAGACTCGTCAACATCATCAAAAAAATCAGTCAGGCTTCCGCCGGCTCCGCGAATACTCCTCATCGTTGTCTGCAGCATAGCGTGAGTGGAATTTAACCTCTCGTCCAATTCATCCAGATCCTCACTCAGCGAATCCGCCTGCTCTATTACCTTGTCGCGCAGTATATCAACGTCGTCCTCGCCCTTATCAATAGCGTCATTAAGATTGTTTAAGGTGTCCG
Organism: Clostridia bacterium; assembly: GCA_017406485.1. Classification (GTDB taxonomy): domain Bacteria; phylum Bacillota; class Clostridia; order UBA1381; family UBA1381; genus Hominilimicola. Next base: position 644 of record JAFQYK010000396.1, on the reverse strand, counting down.
TCAGCTCCTGACCCTTGCCTTCAAACTCATCAAGAAAATCATCGAGCTTGCCCAGCGAGGTGTCAAGCGAGCTGCTGACATCCTTAACAGAATTTTTTGCTTCCTCGGAAAAGCTCGTAAGGGAATTGAGTGAATTTATGACTGAGTCGGCAAGATTTTTATCTCTTGCACGCTTAGTCGCGTCTGTTACGTTGTCCATCATATTTGTTGCCGAGTCGGTAAGCCTGTCAAGCCTGCTGCTCATACTGCCCTCTTTAATTCCGAGGCGTTCAAGTATATCGGAGATTATGCCCTTCCCGTCTGTCAGCTCGTCAAACAGGTCTGTCATTTTCTTTCGCGCGTCACTTACGTCTTTTTTCCAATCTTCAAGCTGCTTGTCAAGCGCGGCCTTGGCGCTCTGATAAGTGAGCTCAATATCCGTGTATGGCTCAAAACGCCCGCATATGCCGCCTACGCTTCTTCTGCCCTTTACCGCGGCGTTGTTTACGCATTCACGAACCTCACCGCTCTGCTTGCCGCATATGCCGCCTATGTTGTCGCCAAAGCTGTCGCCTCCGACCTCGCCATTATTTGTACACTGTACAACGGCGCCCTCACTGTTGCCGGCTATACCGCCTGCGTTTATCGTATTCTCATTCGCCTCG
>JAFQYK010000395.1 GCA_017406485.1 Clostridia bacterium | reverse complement strand
TTTCCGTTTTAATACTTGCATTTATTTTATCTGCTGTAAGCGTTAAATGAGGCGAAAGCGTCGCGCTTATAACTGCGTCACATTTATCAAGCACCGCGTAACGGTTTTCATAATCTAACATTTGCGCGCCGTCAAACGCTTCTGTTTTGCCGCGCTTATTTCGCGCGGTAGCGTAGATATTCACGTCTCCCAATGATACCATATTTTTAAGCACTGCGCCGCCTGTCTTGCCGCTTGCGCCGATTATGAGAGCTGTTTTGTCTTTAAGCGTGCCGAGTGTTTTTTGACATAGCTTTAAGGAAATAGTCGCGGCGGATACGGGTGTTTTTGAGATAAGCGTTTCGGTTTTTGTCTTTTTCGCACCCGTTACGGCAAGGCGGAAAAGTGTATTAAGGTATTTTCCGATTGTTTTATTTTCACGCGCAAATAATTGAGCGTCCTTGACCTGTCCCAAAATCTGATCCTCGCCAAGTATCATCGACTTCAGCCCCGCCGTTGTGAGCATAAGGTGGTGCACGCACTCATTATTTTTGTATTTTACCGCGTACTCCCTTATATCCTGTCCTATTGTGTCAAACAGGTACTCCGACGCGTCCTCGCCGGCGGTGTATATTTCAAAGCGGTTGCAGGTGGAAAGTATCACCGCCTCCGCCGCTATATTATGTTTTATGTATCTTAGCATTTCCGATTGTGCGCGCTTTGTAATTCCGAGCCGTTCACGGACAGAAAGCGGCGCGTTTTCGTGGCTGATGCTGACTGCGTATATGTCCATAGTTTTCTCCGTTGTGTGTTTTCTGTCATTTTACCACTAAATACATAGAATTGCAATAGGAATTGATTTGTGATATAATATATTTGGGAGTTGATTTTATGATTTTTGCAAAAAGCAAAGCTGCCTTTGACGAGGCTAAGAAGTATATACCCGGCGGTGTTAATTCACCTGTCCGCGCGTTTAAAAGCGTCGGCACGCATCCGCTGTTTATAGAGCGTGCCGAGGGCAGCAGGATTTATGATATTGACGGAAATGAGTATATAGATTTTGTCGGTTCGTGGGGGCCTATGTTTTTAGGTCACGGCAAGGCTTGTGTGCTTGACGCAGTAAGGAAAGCGGCTGACAACGGACTTTCCTTCGGCGCACCGTGTCTTAAAGAAACGGAATTAGCCAAAAGAATATGTGATATTGTTCCCTGTGTAGATGTGGTGCGTATGGTAAACTCCGGCACGGAGGCTACTATGTCAGCAATTCGTCTTGCAAGGGGCTTTACAGGCAGGGATTTGATTGTGAAATTTGAGGGCTGCTATCACGGTCACAGCGACTCGCTTTTAATTAAGGCGGGCAGCGGCGCAGCAACATTTTCCACCGTTTCGTCCGCAGGCGTGCCGGAGGATTTTGCGCGGCATACGCTTGTTCTCCCCTATAACGATCTTGACGCGCTATCGGACGCTTTTGAAAATTACGGCGATATGATTGCAGGAGTTATAATAGAGCCTGTGGCGGGTAATATGGGCGTTGTGCCGCCAAAGGACGGATATTTGCAGAAGATAAGAGAGCTTACAAGCGAATACGGCAGTGTATTTATCGTTGACGAGGTTATGACAGGATTTCGGCTGTCGCTTTCAGGCGCGCTCGGTTTGTTTAATATAGACGCCGATATTGTGACTTTTGGCAAGATTATAGGCGGTGGTATGCCTGTGGGCGCGTACGGCGGAAGACGCGAGATTATGGAATTTGTTTCGCCGCAGGGTCCTGTTTATCAAGCCGGTACGCTGTCGGGTAATCCCATCGCTATGGCGGCAGGCAACGCGCAGATAGAATATCTGCAAAACCATACAGAGATATATGACGAGGTAAACAAAAAGGGTGAATATCTTGAAGCTGATTTTTTAAAATCCGCCGCAAAATATGATATACCAATCAGAGTAAACCGCGTCGGCTCAATGCTTAGCGTGTTCTTTACAGACACAGATGTTACCGATTTTAAAACCGCGTCAAGGTGTGATACGGAGCGGTTTAAAACGTATTTTAACTTGATGCTTGAGCGCGGCGTTTACCTTGCGCCGTCACAATTTGAAGCACTGTTTATTTCAGACGCGCATACAGATGAGGATTTGGAGAAAACCGCAAGGGCGTTTGAAGAAACGATAAAAATATTGAAGGACTGCTGATTGTAAGCAGTCCTTTTTAGATTTCGTATGTATAGCTATATGGCATTCTGTACTGTGAGGGCGGCATGCCGAAGCGCGTCTTGAACAATCTTGAAAAATAGCTTATGTCCTTGTAGTCAAGCCTTGACGCTATCTCGCCTATGGAGAGTGTGGTGTTCATCAGAAGATACGCCGCTCTCCGCAGTTTTACGGCGGTAAGGTAATCCACAAAACGCATACCCGTCTGCGCCGCAAACACGGTGCTTAAATATGAACTGTTTATATACAGCTTTTGCGCTATTGTCTTTTGCTTTAAAGCGCTTTCGGGATTGTTTAAAATATAGAGAATTACCTCCTCCGTTTTGTCATTGGACAGAGGGAACAGCGCGGTATATTCCTTATATAAAATCAGCAGCTGTGCCTCAAGCTGTGCGCTTATTGCCGCCACGCTTCCGCGCGAAAGGTACAGCTCCAGCCACTCGTTTTTGGCAAAGATAATTTCCGCTGTTTTTGTGTATATTTCTCTTAACGTAAATTCCGCTCTTTCCGCGTCCTGAAACGCCGCTTTGACCTCTTCCCTTACGGTGCGCGTTATTTCTTCCAATCCACCGCCTCGGCGCAAGAATTCCTCCGTCAGTCTTTTTACATACCGCTCGGATATATCCTCCGCGCCGTACACTCTTTTGCTTAAATGTATATTTTCGGGGGCGGAAATTACGAGGTCATAGCTCGCCTCATTTAATTTTTCCGCCGCGTTTTCCGCAGTCAGGCATTCGCAGTCGTTTCCCAAGAGCTTACGTATTATTTCGGCTTGCTCTTCATTTTCAGCCACCGCAAGAATTTTAAGCATATTCTCACCGCCTTACAGCGTTATATATAATATTCATACACGCCGTTTTTAATCTTTTCTTTCTCAATAATATCCTTTAACGTGACGCTGTCCATGTAGTCGTTCAGCACCGAGTACAGCTTGTCCCAGAAATCGTTTACCGCCGCGCCGTCGTCGATATAATCGCCTGTTATTTCGCCCTCCATAGTGCGTATTATATCGCCCATCGTGCAACCGTCGCATTTTCGAGTCAGCGTATAGCCGCCCTGCGCGCCGCGCTGCGATTTTACAAAGCCGGTTTTGCAGAGTATTCCTACTATTTGTTCAAGGTATTTCAACGGAACACCGGTTCTTTTTGATATGTCGCGTACGGAAACATTTCCCTTATGCTCATTTTCGGAAATGTCGAGCATAAGCTTTATCGCGTATCTGCTTTTTGTCGAAACCTTCATTTTGTATCATCTTCCTTCAAAGACAGTTCACTGTTTATTTGCTCTAATGCGGAAATGAAATCCGCCT
>JAFQYK010000046.1 GCA_017406485.1 Clostridia bacterium | reverse complement strand
TTGTAGTTTCCATTTATAGTGAGCTTGCCCTTGCCCTTGATTTCCAGGTTGTCGCGGCTTGTTATTGTACCCTTTTCGTTCTCATCGCCCGAGGTGTACGTTTCGCCGTCTGTGAGCGTGTTCTCTGTGCCGTCTGTAATAGTGATATACGCCTTATCGGCATTCTTTACATAAATTGCCGAGCCTGTGGGGTTTGTAAGGCTCATACCAGAGAGACGAAGCTTTACTTTTTCCTCGGTGTCAATCACAATCTGTCCGTTGTCACTCACGCCCGTTACGGTGAAGTCGCCGCCGGAGGTTATTGTGATTACGTTATCCGCTGTGCTTACGCCCTCGCCCGTCACCTTCATTGTCGCAAGCTCTATTGTGCCTGTGTTGTCCTTCCAGCTCTCGTCGTCCTCGCTGCTTTCAATCGTAACGGTCTTTGTGTCCGCGTTCCACTCAACATTGAGTCCCAAAAGCTCGCTTATGGCTCTTAACGGAACCAGCGTTCTGCCGTCCTCGATTACCGGCGAAACGTCAAAGGTGTAGGTTTCGTCATCCTTTGTCATATCGGTGGAGCCTATCGTCATTGAAATTGTCTTTGACTTTTTCTTTGAGGTTATTGTCTGACTGTCACCGTCCCACTTTACCTTTGCGCCGAGCGTTTCAAAAATTGCTCTCATCGGCACAAGCACTCTGTCGTCAACGATTTCCGGCTGAACGTCAAACGTGATTGCTTCACCGTTGTACGTCACCTTTATCGCGTCAGCGTTATCCGCCGAGCTGTTCTTTGCCATCACGCAGCCGCTTGATAATACCGCCACGAGCGACAATGCCGTAAGTCCGCCTATGATTTGCTTCTTTATATTCTTTTTCATTGTAATCAGTCCTTTCTGTCTTTCCCTTTGGATTGACTTCATTATAGGACTGTTTTCTTAAATGAACCTTAAAGGATTTAAAATTTTCAAAAAAATTTTTTCAGACAAAGAAAAAAGCCTGTTTATCAGGCTTTTTTCGTAAAATTAAAATCCGTATTTTTCCACAAGCGCGTTATATTCTTCGTCCTTAATCGGCGTTACCGTGCCGTGGCGGTAAATTGCATCGAAGTTGAAATCATCGGGCGAAGTAAATTCGCCCTTGTCTAAGTCTGTCGTTATAAACGGCTTGTAACCGGCGCGCTTTGCGTAGTTGTCGAGAAGCAAACACCACTTATCCTCGCCGTGGTATTTGAAGATTGTCGGGCCTTCAAAGCCGAATACAGTGTTTCCTGCAACGCCGTTTATTGTGTAGGTTGTAACGTCCTCCCAGCCTGTTGACAATGACTTGCTTTTCATCATCGTTACCGCCTTGTGGGTTTCGTCCTTGGTGAAGCGGTAATATGTATCGTTGTGCTTTAAAATACACGTATCAATCGCGCTCTGCGGCTCGTCTATGTAAATCTCGGCTTCTGTGAACGTTTCAAAATCCTTTGTATACGCCCTGTAAACACGCTCCTTTGCGTAACCGTCAAACGCCGCCTGACTCGCCCAATAGACCATATACATCCCCTTTTCGGGATCGTATATACTCTCCGGCGCCCATGTGCAGCCCGCGTCCTTTGCCGCGACCTCTACCATACGCGCGTCGCTCCAGTTTACTATATCATCGCTTTCCCAAACGATAATACTCCTTGAACCGTTCCTCTGACAATCCACCCAGCTTTGCGGATTGTCGCTTCTGTGGTAGATGCTTAAATCGGTCGCAATTATAAAAAACTTACCGTCCTCGCCGCGCAGTATAAACGGATCGCGAACGCCCTTTTCACCAAGGTTGCTTATAAGCGTCGGCTTGCCGCCGTGTAGCGTTTTCCACTCACTGCCGGCTTTTGATACGGAGAAATAAATCTGCTCCTCCGGTTCCGTGCTTTCCGTTCCTATAAAATGTACAAATAAATATGCTCCCATTTTCTATTCCTCCAAAATGTTAGTTGTGAGATTGTCTATATACATCGGTTTTGACCAGTTGGTGTAGTCCGCGCTGAATATTAGCTTTGTGAGCGCGCCCGCGTTCCTTGCCGTGCCCTCGTAGACGAGCGTTTCCTCGTAATTTGTGTTGTTCTTAACTGTTACCCTTACCTTACCTGTGGACGGTGTGTAATAAATCTCAATATGCGCTCCGTTCGCGATTAGCTGATTTTCGCGCTTGTCGTTTACGTAGTTCCGAAGATATATCTTCGCCGCGCCGTCCTCCGCAAAAAATCTGCCGCCGACTGTCATATCATAGGCATCCCAATCGCGGTAGTGCAGCTTTACTATCTCGGTGTCCTTTTCACACAAAAGAGCAAAGTCCGCCACACCGCCCGAATTTGACATATACATATCGAACGATATATTTATCGTCTGATTGTCCTTGCAGGTGAGGTTTTTGAGGTCAAGCTCCGCGCTGCCGTGTGCCTGTTCGCCGTCCTTGTTTATATATTCCGCCTGTACGCCGAGAACATTATTTCCCTCGCCGTCAACCGTCAGCGCGGCTATACCGCCCAAGTTAAACGCGCCTGCGTCCTTTTCAAAATCGTTTGTCGCTTCTTTTACATTTGAAACAAGTTTATATGAAGCGTTTTCGTATTTTTCGTCCTCGGTTTTTTCGGGCATAACATAATAAATGTCATTATCCGCAAAAAGTCTTGCCGTATAGCCCTCCTTTGAATTATCAAACCTGCCGCTTGTGCCGCTTGTTTTAACGGCTTGCAGTACGCCGTTTTCATCATACAGCGCAACACGCTCCCCTACGCTTCTCGCCGCAACAGCGTCCGAATAACTGTATTCGCCCGTTGTGGGATTAAATGTAAAATGGTCGTCCGTGTCGCCGTGGATTACAAAGGTGGTGAGCGTTCCTGCCTTTAGCGTTGCAGTGAGCTTTTTGTCCTTAATTTTTGCCTCGCCGCTTATTTCCTTCCAATGCTCGGCATTTTCTCCGATTTCGTTGTTCGTTCTTATTTCCGTTAAGGTATCGCCGACAGCCGTAAACGGCGTTAAATCAAACACACAATCCGCGTCCGCTGTGCCTTGATTTATCGCCACAATTTTTATATCACTGCTTACCTTGTTGTATGCCGCAAGGGTGCCTCGCGACGATGCTATTATGGTGTCACCGGGGTTTATGTAACGCGTGAACTGACCGTAGAAATAGTATTTGTTGCTAAGCTCCAGCGTTTCAGTATCGTGGTCAGCCATTGCCACGCCCCAAAGACCGTTTTGCGGATTTAATACGGCTTCCGCTTCACTTCGCGTGCCGTCGGGGGTGGTAAACTTACTGTCGCGGTGGAAGTCCACAATATCCCACATCACCCACGCCGCCGGCTGCATACCGTTCATATCAAGGATAATTCTGTTTGCAAGACCAAATCCGTCCCATCCGCCGTCAACCTCACTCATCCATAAATCCTTGCCGGCGTTTACAGCCGTTTCCTTTAGTTGTCTGCGCTGAGAGCCGCCATAGGTATGGGTGTCAATTCTGCCG
>JAFQYK010000045.1 GCA_017406485.1 Clostridia bacterium | reverse complement strand
TTGCGTTAAGTATGCTCATAGGCGTGTTCACATCGCTGAATGCAATGGCCTATGACGACCTTTCGACAAGCAGCCAGAACACAGCCGCAAGCCTTGTCACCGCGCTCGGCATTATGGAGGCGGACAGCTCGGCCGACTTCGGCAGCAAGACAATCGTAACGCGCGGACAGTTTGCGCTTTACGTTACAAGACTTCTCAAATATTCGGTGTCCAAAGCGTCTGCAGGCGCAAAGGGCAGCTTTGATGACGTGGACATATCGACAGAGCAGGGAGCTGCGGTGCAGCTTCTCGCCGATATGGGCGCCGTTTCAAAGGGCGCACGCGAGTTCAATCCGAATGTCGGAATAAACTACAACGAAGCTGTCAGAATGCTTTTAAGCGCGCTTGGCTATGACATAATGGCGCAGAACAACGGCGGCTATCCCTCGGGCTACACAAGAGTAGCGTCCGATAATAAGCTTAACGACGGCCTCGGCGGTATAAGCACAACCGCGCTCACAAAGCCGGAGGTTGCAGTTATTCTTTACAACGCGCTGTTCGTATATCCGATGGAGGATGTTAACAGAGAATACAAGCAGGCAAAAAAGACCATTCTGGAAAAGATATATAACGTCACCGAGCTGACAGGTATTGTAACCGGTTTTGAAAAGACCTCAATAACAGGCGAGCAGTTTGGTGATAATGTGATTTGCATTGGTGACGAAACGTACGACTGCACCGCTGACGACGCACAAGACTATGTCGGCTGCCACGTTAAGGCATACTATGCCGAAACAAACACCGGCGGCACGGTAATCGTCGCGCTCACTGAAACGCAGAACAAGAACACAATCACTAAGCTTGACACTGACGATGTTGACAGCGTAAACGGCACCCGCGTTGAATATTATCCCGACGGCGGAAGAAGCAAGAAAACCTTAAAAATCACCTCAAATCCGGCGGTTATATACAACGGCCGTTACACATCAGACAGCCTTGCCGATGTTATAGACAGCGTAGTTGACGGTGATGTTAAGTTTATCGCAAACGACGGAACCTCCGCGGCAAGCGTTGTTGTTGTAAACTCCTACAAGCACCTGCTTGTGGAGAGAGTTGACACGCGCAACTACAGACTGTATCTCAGAAACAGCTCCGGCAGCTCAAAGGATAAGAACGACCCGACATATCTGCCCGACTCAGTAACGACCGATCCGGACGATATTGACCTTGAGGTTTATATCGGTGACGAGAAAGTTGATTTTGATAAGATTGAAGCAGGCGATGCTGTAACAATGAAAGAAAGTGCAGACGGCGACGATGTAGTTCTGCAGATTTCCAGAAACGTTGTATCCGGCAAAATCACATCTGTATCCGATGATAAAATGTCAATAGACTCAAAATCATACGACGTTTCACCGTTTGTTGACAAGGCTTACACAATCGGAACCTCAGGCACATTTGCAATAACGACCGACGGAAAGATACTCGGACTTGTAGAGGTGACGGATAAAGCGAACAACTACGCATACGTGTTAAAATCCTATGCGGAAAGCGGCCCGAATAAGGCGTGGATAAAGATATTCACCTCAAAGGGCGAGGTCATTGAGGACAAGTGCGTCAAGAATGTTCTTATAAACGGCGCAAAGAGAAGCTATAATGAGGTTGAGGACATAGTAAAAGAGGGCGACCTCATAACCTACACCCGCAACTCAAACGGCGAATTCACAAAGCTTGACCGCCCGTATGACGCTTCATCGAGATATGTAAGCGTTGACAAGGAGGGCAACCTCAGCCTTTATGTAAATGACACAGATTTTGTCAAGGACTGGAACAAGAGCTCGGTAAGATATGTAGACGGTATAATGGGTATGACCTTTATAACCGAGGACACAACGATTTTCTCGATGCCGCGTTTTGACGAGGGCGACGAGAGCGAGTATAAGATTTTAAAGGCTTCAGACCTTGAAAACAGAACATATTCAGACGTTACGGCGTTTGATATAGACAGACAGGGACGCGCCGGTGCAATTCTTATAGTTGAGGACGTATCCGACTCGGTTTCGATGTCCGCGCCGCTGTTCTTCATATCCGAAGCGGTAAGAGCCGTAAACGATGACGGTGAGGATATAGTCAGAATAAAGGGCTTTGAAAAAGGCGAGGAGATAACTCTTGACTTCGACGACGGCTCAAAATCGGTTACGTATGAGGATGGTTGGATGAATTATTCCGGCAACGAGGATTTTGATACAGGCTACGAGAACTTGAGAGTCGGCGATGCAATCCAGTACACGCTCGGCAGCGACGGAGTTGTATCGGCATACAGACTCGTATATAACAATGAAAAGACAGCGTATGACAAGAAAGGCAGATTTATTGAGAACAACTCTGCTAACTACTATGAGGACTGGAGCGGCACAGGCGCGGTAACAAAGGGTGACTTCTCGGATAACCTCTACATCGCTTACGGTGACGTACAGATGAGATATATGGACTATATGGTCATTCTCGGACTTAACCAGGCCGACAGATTAAAGTACGCGTCAAGCCTTAGCCCCGTTTCGATTATGGACTATTACAGACCGATGAACCTGCTCAAGAATGCATATGTGTATGTATATAATGTAAATACCTCTAAGGACTCACAGAGACTTGAAATAGGCGATATGAGTGACATAGAGCGTGGTGACGTATGCTTCGTACGCTCCAAGAAAATGGGCGAATTAAATGAGATTATGGTATACGTCAAATAAAGCGAGGTGGCAAAAATGAAAAATAATAAATTTACTGCCTTTGTCACCGCTGTTACGCTCGTAATATCACTGTTTGCCGGCTTCTCAATAGTAGCGGAAGCAAAAACAACGACGTACACCTGGGATTTTACTGACAGCAGCTATTTTACTTCGGCGTATAATGCAGGTTCTGTGATAAAATCGGATAAAAATGAAGAGGTGGCAATCCTGCAAAATCCCGGTGCAAAGCTCTCTACACAGAACAATAAGCTTGCGGGTTACGCGGTTGTTGCAAAGGCTGAAGCCACAGCAACAAATGCGAT
>JAFQYK010000394.1 GCA_017406485.1 Clostridia bacterium | reverse complement strand
GGTATCTGCAGAAAATAATATTTTTACCGACAAAACAGACGATTGGAACAAAATCATAAACTCAATCCCCGAATATAAGACAAACGGCAGCGGCGAGGTCAGGGAATGGCAGGACGAGCGGTTTAAGGACAGATACTACCACAGACACCTTTCGCATATATACCCCGTTTTCCCCGGCGATGAAGTGACAACGGAGGACAGCCGTATCTCCGCGTTTGAAAAGGCGGTTGATTTAAGGGAAATAGGCGCGCAAACAGGCTGGTCGCTCGCGCATATGGCGTCAATATACGCGCGCTTTGAGCGCGGCAGCGACGCGATGCAGTGCCTTAACGATATTGCGAGAACCTGTATGCAGCCAAACCTTCTGACGCTGCATAACGACTGGCGGCGGATGGATATTTCGCTTGAAATGGAAAGCGACGCGCCGATTCAGCTTGACGCGCTGATGGGATATGTAAACGCGGTGCAGGAGATGATTTTGTATTCCTCGGAAAAGCTGATTAAACTATTGCCCGCTCTGCCCGATAATATGACGCGCGGAAAAATTAAAGACTGGCGATTTGTCGGCGGAAGTATCGGTATGGAGTGGGATATTGAAAACAGTAAACTAACGGCGCAGCTTACCGCCGACAGGGACATAACCCTTGACATAAAGCTGCCGAAGGAGTTTAACAATCTTAAAATAACCGGCTCTGATATAAAGCAAAACGGAATTTTTATATCGGTTGATTTCAAAAAAGACGATATATTAAAGATAAGCAATGGTATATGAACAAGAACGGAGGTAAGAAAATGAAAAAGAACAGATTTATTAGCATAGTTGTTACCCTGACAATGCTGTTATCATCGCTGTCGGGATTAACAGCCATAACGGCAAACGCGGAGGGCGAAACAGATGCACCGGCGTTGGCTGACTTGAAGTTAATGGAGAAGTATACCGCAACCTTTTCTTCATGGACTGCAGGTACGGATGTCTTGGAAACTTATGATACAGATAATTGGACATATACCGGCAGAGTCGGAAAAAACGGCAATTATATCGATGTCAAAGCCGAAAAAGACGGTGTAGCCTCCGGCGTGTTGACCTTCAATAATACGACTGACAGCGGAGCATTTTATTACAAATATTCCGTAAGAATGACCAATACCGGCGCAAGGAATACTGTCAGTCTCTGTGGAGTTGACGATGCTGTTGTACTGACATCCCCGATGTCGGATACAAGCGGATACTATGCCTATACTACGGTTATAGACAATGAAACCGGCAAGGCATACACATATAATTCTGCAGGCGCCGTTGTAAATACAGTATCATTTACCGGTACAGTAACGGGATTGAAATTTGCAAGCACTGCAAACAATCTTTTGATTAGCTCATTTAGCTACGGCAAAATAGTTAATGTGCCCGAGTTATCCTCATATACACTTTTTGAGAAACACAGATCAACCTTTTCTGATTGGACTGCGGCTGACGGAGATTTGACAAGCTATGATTCGGACAATTGGACCAAAAGCGGAAGATTAGGAATAAACGGCAATATGGTGCAAATCCAAGCAGCGAGCGGCACACTTGATGACGGCGAGCTTACATATAACAAAGCCGCTGACGATGGAGTATTCTATTATAAGTATAAGGTCAGAATGACAGGTGACAAAAATCAGAATACCATCAGTCTTGCAGGTGTTAATGACGCTGTTGTTCTTGTTTCACCGATTACCGACACATCAAGTACATATGAATTTACCACAGTTGTAGACGACAATATGGCGTATACATACGATTCAACCGGTAATTATGTCAAAACGGCTGAGTTTACCGGCAAAGTTACCGGTCTTACCTTCAAGAGCACCTCCGGAAAAGAAATCAGAATACAGGAAATACATTACGGTGTTATGATAAATCCGCCTGCGTTATCTGATTACGTGCAGGTGCAAGAGCACAAGCCTGACTTCTCAGATTGGACAGCGACAGATGATGATAATGGTGCTACATTAACAAACTATGACAATGAGAACTGGGAACAAGGCGGCAGATTGGGGGTGACTAAGGATGGTGTAATGACAGTACAAATTAAGGCAGCAAAAGACACACTCGCTGATGGACAACTGACATATAAAAAAGCGGCTGGCAGTGGAATGTTTTATTATAACTATGAGATTAGAATGACCGACTCAAGCAGCAGCAGAAACAGCATAAGTCTTGCAGGTGTTGAAAATGCCGTTGTACTTACATCTCCGATTTCATCGGATGGTAAGGCATATCTTAAATATACCACCGTTGTAGATGTAGACGACAATATGGCATATACATATGATGCTGACGGTAAATTTTTAAAAGCAGTAGAATTTTCAGGTATGGTCACGGGAATTACCTTTAAAAGCACAGGCGGACAAGAAATCAGAATTAAAGAAATCAGCTTCGGTAAATTAAAGAAGGACGCTAATATCTCCATTGATTACAAGAACGAAAAGCTTATCGGCTTTGTCGATGGCGGCGATTATACCATAGGTGGAGATACTGTCACACCTGAAAACAACGAACTTACCATAGCAGATAATTATTTCGGACAGACGCTTGAAATCGGCGGAACGCTAAGCGGAGTTGAGCTAACGCAGAGCCTTGAGGTT
>JAFQYK010000393.1 GCA_017406485.1 Clostridia bacterium | reverse complement strand
GTTCATTGTAAACTTCTGCTCGCTGTTCACAAGCGCGATAAGGCGGCGTGAAATGTAATACTCGGCTTCATAATACTCATACAAATAATACGCGTTAATTCCGCCCACATTGTCGGGAAAAATATCCTTGCTGCCTACCAGCGCGGAAATTGCCGCTTCAACCTCGCTTTCCTCAACCTTTAAGGTGTATACGCTATGCTCGATAAGCACCGTTTTGGGCAGAAAAACGTGACCGCTTGTAAATGCCGCGTCACGCAGAATATGCTTTACGCCGGCCTTAATTCTGTCAAGGCTGTTGCGCGGCATACCCATATTGAATGCGATTGTGTCAGCGGTTTTGAACGCGATACCGTCCACCATATCGGCTAAGATATAGGGGTTCTTTTTTATCATCTCCACCGCATTTGAGCCAAGCACGCTATGTATCTTCACTGCCATATTCGCCGTAATCGAATACTGCTGCAAAAACATAACCACATTCTGCATTGAACGCGCTTCCGCAAAAGACTTTCCTATCTTTTCAGCCTTTTCCCTGCTTATACCCTTTATCTCAGCAAGCCTCTCGGGGTTTTGAAGCATAATATCCAAAATTTCCGTACCAAAATGAGCGACCAACTTTTTCGCCGTCGCTTCACGTATACCGCTTATAATTCCGCTGCCCAAATATTTTACAATTGCTTCTTCATCTGACGGCAGCACCGTTTCATAATACTCCGCCTTAAACTGCTCGCCGTAGTCCGGGTGCTGCGTCCAGTTGCCCGACAGCGCAACGCTCTCGCCCTCGCTTATAAAGGGCATATAGCCTGTCGCGGTGAATATGCTCTCCTCCGCGCTGTCAATCACGCATACCGTGTAGCCGTTGTCGGGGTTTGTATATATAATTTCCTCAACTGTTCCCGTTACCGTTATAATCTCACTCATTTTACAATTTCAATCTTTCCGTCATTCAGTCCGTTTATCTCGCCGCCTGCGGCTTCAATTTCCTCCAAATATTCAATCTGCTCGCGGCGTATCCTCTCGCCCGTCACAATAACCGGAACACCCGGCGGATACGGCGTTACCGTTCCCTTCGCAATTCTGCCCTCCGAGCGGTTTAACGCTATTTCCTCGCCCTCGCTCCAGAAGGCGTCCGAGGGGTTAAGCGTTTCGGTGCAGACAGGCGGCGCGGTTATGCCGATTGTGTTTTCACGCTTCGGCACATTTTCCGCGATATTTAAAATCGTCCACCATAAGGAGCGCATTTCGTCCTTTGTGTTCGCGGGCGTGACGATAAGCACAATATTGAACATATCCGCCATTTCTATATCAATACCGCTTTGTGATAAAATACTCTCTACCTCGTAGCCTGTGATTTGAAAGCCCGAAAAGTTCAGCACAATACGCGTCACATCATCATTCGGAAGAACGCTCACGCCGATATTTGCCGCTGCACGGCGGAACGACTCGCATAATTCGCGCGTGCTTTTCCACATATCTCCTTTTTCAAGTTCCGCCCTCGCAGTATCGGCAGTTGCGGCGATAACGTATGAAGGGCTTGTGGACTGGAACATTGTTATAGCCTTTTTTGCGCGTTCACGGTCAATATATTTGCCGCACAAATGCAAATATGCCGCGCCGTTCATTGCGTTTAATGTCTTGTGCGCGCTGTGGCAGACCGCGTCGGCATACTGTACCGCCGTAACGGGAAAGCCGCTGCCGATAAAATGCGCCCCGTGCGCCTCGTCAACAAGAAGCGGTATACCCTTTTCGTGACAGTCAAGCGCGATACGCTTGATGTTGGAGCAAATGCCGTAATAGTTCGGCGAGGTAATAATAACCGCATCTGTGTCAGGCGTTATAAATCCCTCAATCGTATCAGTGCCCAACGGAACGGAAAAATCGCAGTCAATTTCCTTTGGGATAAAACGTATGTTTATCCCCAAAAGTGTGCACGCATTTATGACGCTTTGGTGGCAGTCCGCGGCAGCTAAAAGTGTGCCGCCTCTTTTCACCGCGCCCGAAATCATTGCCTGAATGGCGGCTGTTGAACCGCCGGTTAAAATAAAGCTTTCATCGCTGCCGTAAAGCTTGGCTAAAAGACGGTTGGCTTCCCTGACATATTCGCCGCCGTGGTAGAGGTTTTCCGTAGCCGCAAGCTCCGTAACGTCAAGCGAAACAAGATCGCGCTTTAGGCCGCGTCCGTTTTTGTGACCCGGCATTGCGAACGATATTCTGTTTTGTGAAGCGTATTTACGCAGATGCTCGTAAAGCGGCGCGGTCATTTCAATCACTCCCAAATTAAATCTAACATATATTATACAAAATTTTCATCATTATGTAAAGAGTAATTGAAAAATCAAAATGTATATGGTATAATTAAGAAAATATCCTTTAAGGAGCGTGCAATTATGAACGTATATGATGCGATTATGAACAGAAGGACGATAAGAAAATTCGAGCAGAAGCCCATACCGAAGGAGGATTTGACAAAGCTGGTTGACCTCGCGCGTATGGCGGCATATCCGGCTAATGTGCAGCCGCTTAAATTCGCTATAATTGACGATAAAGAAATACTTAAAGCGCTCTATCCGTTTACAAAATGGGCGGGAGCGCTTGCGAACGGCGCACCAAAGGAAAATGAACGCCCGATGGCGTATATTGCGGTAATCGGCGACAAGAATATAAAGGCAGGCGGCGGTTTTGAGGTCGAGGCCGGCGCGGCTGTTACAACGATGATGCTGGCGAGTGAGGAAATGGGTATTGCTTCCTGCTGGCTCGGCGCGATAAAGCGTGAGGAAATCAAGGCTGAGCTGGGATTAAGAAATGAGTATGACGTTGTATACCTTCTCGCGCTCGGCTATCCGAAGCAGAAAAGCCGCACAGTGGCGATGCAGCACGGCGAGGTGAAGTATTTCGAGTCGCCGGACGGTACGATAAACGTGCCAAAGCGGTCACTTGATGAAGTGCTTTTAAATGTATGATAAAAGGCGTGCCGCGGCACGCCTTTTAAAATTCAATCGCTCCGTGTTTTTCTTTGAACTCCGCCACACACTGACGGATTAAATAAAGCACCTGACTGTTTGCGCTTCTTCCCTCATAGTCAGCAACATAATGAAGCTCTTTGAGAAGCGGTTCGGGTATTCTTATTGACACACTTTTAATTTCTTTGTTCATAATTAAATCTCCATAGCTATAAAATAAACATATATTATATCTTTATTTTATTCAAAAACTGTGATATAATGTTCGAAATGGATATATTATGTATCTATTTTAATTTTGTATGGAGATGATTATTATGAAAAATGAATGGTCTGGATTTTTTGAATATGTTTGTTCTATGTACAGCGGTGAAATCGCTGAACTTTTGGAAAATACGGAGTATAAATCATTGGGTGACAAATTTAAAGAAACGGGTGATATTGAATTTGCCGAAAGAAAAGCAGCTTGCTACTATGAGCAAGCCGCCTTGGTTGCGTTAAGGCATTTTATGAATTTGGGACATGATACTAATGTTTTGTAGCAATTTCATATTGAATTATTTCCTGAAAGCGCTCTATGTCCTTTTCGGTAAAGCCGTCTATATCCTCCCATCTGTAGCCGGGGATATAACAGGACGCATGCAGAAAGCCTTTCTTTTCGTCGGGCTTTTCGATATACACTTTAACGGTATTGTCGCTCAGCATATCGGAATGTACTATTTCTGTTTCATCATCTAACGTCAAAAACGGGTACATCATTTTGTTATCCTCCTGCAAATTTCTGATTATATCATATCACAAGCAAAAAGGCGTGTCAAGCGCGCCTTTTAAATTACACGTTTATCCGCTCACTTTCTGTGAGTGGCTGCATTGATTTTAGATTATCCCATAAGAACACCTTAAAATACGCCGCGCCGTCTTGCTTCGAAAACGCCACATCAGCAGAGGTCGCACCGCTCGCGACAGGTGCTGTCTGAACGTCAAGCAATCGCCCGTCCGAGGTATATAGCGCGGCGGCATATACGGCGGATTGATTAAGATATTTTATATCCGCGTGTATGTTATAGCCTGTATCGGTGACGGTTTTGCGGCTGAATATATTTATATCCGAGTTGTCCTCCGCTACATCAAATGTGACGACATTGCTCATTTTGCAAAGTAATTCATTTGAAGCATCAACATATGCCTCATAATGTCCTGCCGGAAGCTTTATTGAATATGGTTTTTTTGCACCCCATTCAATGTGATATGAGTCACCTACCCTGTATGTGCCATTCCATATTTTTACGTCATATCGCTTTTCACCGTAAACTTCATTCCAGTTAAAAATTGTATTTGAGGTCGATGTTCCCGCTGTTGCAGATAAGGTCGGAGATTTAAGCTGTACCTCCTTACCTGTATAAATCTGAAAAATTTGTGCATCGGTATTATTCTTTTCCCAAATCTGTATTTTTGTACCGTCTGATGTGTTATTTCCATTCATGTCTAAAACTCTGCTTCCTGAATTGCATGGACGGAATAAAAATCCTCCATTCTGTTCAGCGAACGTCCAACGCTGATTGCTGCCTGATACGTCCTCATACGTGTGAACACTTAATCCGTCCACATCTCCGGCAGTTTCTACATCTAATACTTTACCGTTTTGAGCCGAAATTATTTTGTAGCTGCCGTTACTCTCCCTCACAAACTTCCATACCTGTCTTGCCACTCCTGTTTCGGTGGCAAGTCTTACATAATTATCATCACACAC
Organism: Clostridia bacterium; assembly: GCA_017406485.1. Taxonomy (GTDB): domain Bacteria; phylum Bacillota; class Clostridia; order UBA1381; family UBA1381; genus Hominilimicola. The sequence goes on along the minus strand of JAFQYK010000393.1, from coordinate 1,318 downwards.
CTCAATCGGTTTCCAACATTTTAGATTTAAAATTATTCCATAAAATTCACTACCAAAGTTATCCGATGGATATATATTATTCAAGCCCTTCGCGACCTGTTCGCCCGAGCTGTTCTCGGCATACAAATGGACTGAATATTGTCCGTAGCCGCCGTAGTCGGAATACTTTATATAATGGCTGAAGCTGCCGCTTGAAGCAGATACCCTGTAACCATTACTACCGCTCGGACCATATATATTAAGCCATACGGAGCTGATACCACCGCCTAAATTTGCGCTGACTGTAAACCCATCGCCGGTTGCGCTTGAAACATAAAAGTCGTTTACTATGGGTGGAATAGAGTTGACTGTACAATGATGATATGCCCTGCTAAGTGAAAAAGCTGACCACCCATTACATAATACAGTATTTCCGGAAATATAATATGCTGAATCTGTAATCCTTACAGCAGATCCCCAATTTGCTTCCGCGGTCCATAAATTATTTCCCGATCGTCCTAATACCACTACTGTATGAGGTATGGAATCGTTTATTATTACATCTCCAGCGCGTATTTCAGAAACATCATAAAATTGATCGCCGTGTTGCGCAGCCGTATGTCCAAACATATAATATGTAAAATCGGAAGCATATGCATGACACCCCAATGAAGACCACGGAGATAACTTAGGTGTCTGTCCACCACCCCAACTTGTTCCATTCGCCCATCTACCGTCATAGATAAAAGAGTTTACTTTTGAATTGTATTCGTCTTGGGTCATTGAAACAACCTCAGCTGATGCGCACATAAATGACATACAAAGAATTGCGAAGATAACTAAACAAAATTCCAAAACCCTCTTTTTCATAAAACCACCTCATTATTTTAATTCTTTTTCGGAATTAAAATAATTATACTTCCGTTACGGAATTTTGTCAAGAGAAAAGCATATTATAATTGTATTATAAAAGCTTTGGGAGTGGTTTATATGAAACCAAGAAAACTAACCATAGGAACAGCTAACATTGTCGGACAGAATATTGCAAAAATACGACTAAGCCAAGGTATAAAGCAAAAAGATTTTATTGCGAAAATTCAAACAGCGGGGGTTGATATGAACCCGACAAGCTACTCTAAATTAGAAGGACAATTCAGAATTGCGACGGATAAAGAAATATATATAATTGCAAAACTTTTAAATGTAGACTTGAATGATTTGTTTGATAATTAAAAAGGTGCTTGATAATCAAGCACCTTTTAATATGCGATTTATTAAATCAGCAAACGCCCTGAGCCATCATAGCATCGGCAACCTTCATAAAGCCTGCGATATTCGC
>JAFQYK010000392.1 GCA_017406485.1 Clostridia bacterium | reverse complement strand
CCGTCTATTTTAGGACGCGCGTTGTCGTTCTGCTCCTGCTTGGCATAGTCTATTAGGTCATCATACGAATCCATAGGATAGTTGTCATCTGCCGGAGTAATTTCAAATATATCCGCGCCTGTCTTTTCCGCAATCATCTCCGCGACAACCGCCGTATTGCCCGTATCTATATTTCCAACCTTGTATTGCTCTCCCGCACGTGAAAAGTACACGACTATCGCATCGCTGCCGTCTGCCATATTCTCTGTTGGCGCGTCTGTTGCTGTGACCGTTTCTGCAGGCTTTTCCGCGTCATTTTCTGCTTTATTAGTTCCGCAACCTGCAAGTATTCCAAGCATCGAAATTATAATAATAACTGATAAAATCCTCTTCATTTCATCTTTTCCTCCTTACCTTATGAAATTAGTCGCTATCCGTATATCCTCTTGTTTTGGAAGCGGTATGTTCATTTTTTCGCCCGCTTCCTTGAGCTTTAGAACCCATGCCATATTCCGTCCGAGTACGCGCATAACCTGCATACCTTCCTCGTCCTGTTTTACCTCTTCGGGAGTGTTGCCATGTACCATATTCCAATACCGTGAGCCGACAACAAGCATTTGACCGTGCAGAAAGTATTTGTTCATTGAGTCAAGCGCCGCTGTGGTTCCCGCGCGTCTTGCTGATACAACCGCCGCCGCAGGCTTTAACATAAAGGGATGCGGTTCCTTGCGCGATGCTGAAAAGAACACCCTGTCCATAAAACTCATCATTGAGCCGTTCATACCCGCATAATATACAGGCGATCCGAATATAAAGCCGTCAGCATTTTGAGCCTTTTCCGTAAATTCATTTACAATATCATCGAAAACGCACCGTTTTTTCTCTGCACATTTATAGCAGGCAATACAACCCGGTATCGCTTTCTTGCCAATCCAAAAGAACTCTGTCTCAATACCGTTCTCACTGATCGTTTTAGCAGCTTCGCTTAATGCCGTATAAGTGCAGCCGTGCTGATTGGGGCTGCCATTTACCAATAAAATCTTCATAACTTGTACCTCTTGTTCATTAATTACTGATTAACACCGAATACAGCGGACATTTTCATATTGTTGAGCTTTTCATCAATAGCCTTAAACTCGCTGTCCGTGAGAAGTATATCCACCGCTTTGAGGTTTTCCTCAAGCCTTGCAGTTTTACGCGAGCCGGGTATTGGCACAATATAAGGCTTTTTGCAAAGCATCCAAGCAAGGCTTATCTGCGCCGGTGTTGCGTTCTTGTCTTGTGCAAGGTTCCTAAGCAGCGTTAAAAGCTCTCTATTAGCCTCATACCCGTCGTCTGTGTACTGTGGCATAAAAGAACGGTAATCGCCATCCGTAAAGGTTTCGCCTTTTTTGAACGCATCAGTCAGAAAACCGTTCGCAAGCGGCGAAAACGCTACATAGCCTATATTGAGTTCCTCTAAGACGGGAAATAGTTGTTCATATCCACGCGCCATCATTGAATAACGGTTCTGAATACACGTCACAGGGCATACTGCATGAGCTTTACGCAAATACTCCTCGTCCGTTTCGGAAATACCCCAATGCTTTATTTTACCTTTCCTTATAAGCTCCGACATGACTCCCGCGACCTCCTCTGCCGGAATGACCGGATCAATACGATGCTGATAGTATAAATCCACATATTCCACACCAAGCCTTTTGAGACTGCCGTCTATCGCCTTTCGTATTGTGTCGGGATGGGAGTCCATCACAAGCTGTCTTCCCTCGTGATGCACACCGAATTTAGTCGCTATTTTCACCTTACCGCGTATAGGAGCAAGAGCCTTTCCGACAAGTTCCTCATTGTAAGTTGTTGTTCCGTCAGCTCTTGTACCGATATAGCACTCCGCAGTATCAAAAAAGGTGTAGCCCATTTCAGCAGCCGATATAATTGACTGCGCCGCCTCGTTCTCGTCACAAGGCGTTCCGTAGGCGTGTGTAAAACCCATACATCCGAGTCCGACAGCCGACACCTCTAAATCCTTGCCTAATACTCTTGTTCTCATCTTTTTCCTCCTCATTCTGTCGGCTGAAGCGGTCCGTAGAAATATGAAGCCGTTGCGCCGCCGTCTATTAAATAGGTCGAACCTGTTATAAACGCGCCCGTGTCAGACATTAAAAGCTCCGCTACATTCGCCACCTCGTCAGCCGTTCCCGGACGACCTGCGGGACATTTTGCGAACATATTTTTATAGAAATCACCGCGCGGACCATTAAACTCGTCTATTGCAAGCGGCGTAACTATTATGCCGGGAGCGATGTCGTTAATACGCGCGCCTCGCTCTCCCCATTTCACGCACTCTGCCATTACGCGCTTTTCATTGCAGCGTTTCGCCATTTGATATGCGTGGAGTGTGTCTTTTATGTTTTCCGGCTTTAATATTTCAAGGTCTAAAAGCTCCTCTGTCGGTGTGGTTGCAAGAAGTCTGTCCTCCTCGGCTGTAAGCTGCGGCATACGCCAGCCGGATTGACTTGATATTGTCACTCCGCATCCACCCTCGGCGATAACCTTTCCGACCTCCTCTAAAAGTACCGCCGTACCATAGAGGTCAACCTTTAATATTGCCTCAATCGGTGCCTGTGACGGTGATACGCCCGCGCCGTTTACGAGGTACTTAATCTCGCCGTACTTCTGTGCCTCGGCGATTATTGCGAGTATACTCTCGCGCGAGGATAAGTCCATCTCAAACGGAACAACATCAAAGCCTGCGTCCGTCATAATCTTTGCGATTGTCTCGGCGTTTTTGATATTCTTATCGCCGAGTATGATTTTCTTTCCGAAACCGATGCGACGCGCAATTGCCATGCTTATCTGCCCCGCGCCTGTTACTATCATTACTTCCTTGTTCATTTTTGCATCCTCCATCGTTAAAAAGTTCCCGCTACTGATTTTGTGATCCGCCATTGTCCGTTTTTCTTTGCAAGGTTTATATCCTGTTCTAATCTCCATGTATGCTTCCCTCCGCCGAACACGGCGGCAGAAACTATACTTTGCCCGATTACTCTTGCAAACTGACCGACTATGCTTATCTCAATATTTACTGTCTCCTCCGAATAATAATTTAGTGTTCCGTTTTCAATACCCGTAATATACTCTTCACGGTTTTGCTGCATACCCGTCATGTGTATAAGCGTAAAATCAGGCGCAAGAACTCTCTCTAATACAGTTCTGTCCTTGCTTATCATACCGTTATACATATCGCGGTAAAGCTCGGTTAATAGCTCCTTATCCTCCATTTCAATTCACCTGTTGCTTTGCCCATTCCTCAACGGTCTTTTCAGACTTCTTTGCCTCCGCGCCATGAACTGCAATCCCCTCACCGAATACGGCATTTGGATAAAATTTATTTAAATCTCTCACGCTCGCACCCAAACCGCTGCCCTCGTGCGTCATAAGCGGTATCAGCTTTTTGCCGTTCAAATCCAGCTTGTCAAGCTGCGTAAACACCGCCATAGGATAAGTCCCCCACCAACACGGTCCGCAGACGAAGATGTTATCGTACTTTGATATATCGGTTACATAATCCTTAAGCTCCGGTCTTGCCTGTTCTCTCAGTTCTGCCTTCGCGTCGTCTATGCACTCATAGTAGTCTTTCGAGTAGGTTTTTACGGTGTCAATCTCAAATAAATCGCCGCCGACCGCATTTTGAATAAACTCCGCCGCGATTTCCGTGTTACCCTTTTTCAGATTTTTTACGCTGCCGTTTACATAGTTTTCACCTTTTCTTGAATAGTATAAAATTAAATTCTTTGACATTTCCTTGCCCCCATAATTTTGATAATATTATTATACCAAAAAAATACCCTCCAATCAATTCGATTTTTGAGGGTATTTGATAAGTTTTTCTTATGCGAGATTATATAAACTTTGATTTTAATATGTCTGCAAATTCGTCTATGTAAGCTCCCGAATTGTCCTGCTTGCTGAAAATACAGTAGGTGCGGCTAATCTTTCTATCACCGCGACACAGCGGAATACGCTTGATATTATCGCCCGCCGCGTCCGCACCGCCTCCGTCCACAAGAGCATAGCCTCTGTTACGAATTACCATCAGCCTCGCCTCCTCTAAGGTCTCGACAAATATTATCTCACTTTCGACTCCGATGATTTCACGGTAATACTCACTCTCGTTCCTCTGCTGCGGTTTGGAACATACAAGTATGCAGGGAGTGTTTTTAAGCTCGCCTGTGGTTATCAATGCAAACTGTGAGAGGAAGTTATGCGATGCAATTTCTGCATAACAGCTTGTTTCTGTCGCAATAATGTTCACATACGCATCCGAGAAAACCCTGCGTTGGTCGTTCAGCACCATATCCACCTTATCAGTTCTCAAAGCATCATACAAATCCTCGTGATTGCCCGCTATAAGCTCCACCGTCACATCGGGGTGCTTTTCCGAAAACTCCGCAACCGCCGCATAAAACTTCTGCCCTCCGTAGGTTTTTAGATAACCTATTCGTAAAACCGATTCATTTCCTCGCGCGATACGCACCGTTTCGGCTGTGAGGCGGTCATAGTCGGAAACTATGATGAGGCTCTTTTTATAAAAATGTTCGCCGGCGGGTGTCAATACGAATTTACGGTTATGCCGCTTGAGAAGCGTCACTCCGAGCGATTGCTCCAATGCCTTAATCTGCTGCGAGACTGCGGACTGTGATATGTAGTTTTCCTCCGCAGCGGTCGAAAAACTGCCCGTGCGTACCACCGATTGAAAATATCGTAATTGCTTCAGCATATTGCTCTCCTTTAACCGATAAATCTTAAAATATGTTTTTCGCTTGCTTGAGGTAGCAGCTTTGTCAGATAATCGTACAGTCTTTTCTTTGACACTTCCGGCTTCTGCTCATATATTTCATCAAAGAAATGCTCCCCAAACAACGTCTCCGGTGTAGAATATCTCACTATACCCCAACCGTATGGCATACCGTGCTTGTCTATCGCATACTCAAAATCCGATATGCACACAAAGGTCTGCATCTGAAGTCGCGTTATAACTGTGTCAAATCCCTTGTTGCCGCCTTTTCGGTAATTGAGGTCACGCTTCAGCTCCTTTGAAAGATATGTACCCTTCGCCGTTATCGCGTCGTATATATCCTTATCCTTGTAATTCGCTTTGCCGTCCTCATAAAAGCCTTCGTAATCGTAGCCGTCACGTCTGTAATTCGCAAAGTCGGGAAACCAATCAAGGCTTATAAATCCCGCCTTGCCACGAAAAAATTTACCATAGACGCATTTACCGCTTGACGCAAGAGGTCCCTTCCACTCCCATGCCCCGTCAGTTTCGCCGTCAAACCAATATTCGGGAGAAATATTTTCCTCAATAGAAAACCCCTCTATTTCATTTTCAAAGAACGGCAGAAATCCAATCTCCTGCACTATTTCCAATATGTCATTTTTACTGTTTATTGTCTTTAATCTCATATAACTACTTCCAAATATTATCAATACAATTTTACTATATACACTGCATAATTGCAAGCAATCGAGTAGAGGCTAACTCTTAATGAGCTTCGCCCCTCTCACACCACCGTGCGTACCGTTCGGTACACGGCGGTTCAATTCATATTTCAGTATGTACTTTTAGATAGTGGTCTGTTAGCGATAGCAGACCTCTTTTCTTT
>JAFQYK010000003.1 GCA_017406485.1 Clostridia bacterium | reverse complement strand
TCATAAGCTGACTGAATCTGGTTTGCAGCCCAGTGTGAAGAATCAACGTCTGTGAAGATGTTCTGGTACGGTGATGTGCCGTCCAAAGCAAGCATACGAAGAACGATTGAAGCCATCTGTGCTCTTGTAACCTTTTCCTCAGGCTTTACGCTGCCGTCCTCGAAACCTGAAATAATTCCAAGCGAGGAGCAGAGTGCGAGCGACTTCTTATAATAGTCGTCATACTCATAGTCTGAGCCGGTTGCCACTACTACCGGAGCCTCTGTCGCTTCGGGTGCAACTGTAGCCTCAGGTGCAGCTGTTGCTTCAGCAACGGGAGCCTCTGTTGCCTCTGCGGCAGCGGGAGCTTCGGTAGCTTCAGCTGTGGTTTCTGTTGCTTCGGTGCTTGGCGTTTCCTTTTCTTCATCAGTCTGATCGGCTGTAGAAGAATCGCCTGCTGTTTCGGTAACCGTTGTTTCAGTAGCAGCCGTCTCACCCTCGGGAGCAGCCATTGAAACAACGCCTGCCGATGTTACCAGCATAGCAGCCGCAAGAAGCGAACAGATTAGTTTTTTAATCTTGTTACTCATTTGAATACCTCCATAAAGTTTTTGTACATTTTCATATAATAAAACCGGAAAACCGGTAGTATTAACATTATTTCTTTCGGACTAAATTTAATTATATTATATCACTTATCCCTATAACAGTTAAAATTCCGCTATATTTGTATAAATTCAAGAGTTATTTGCCTGAAGCTCCCTGTCTCTCGTGAGCCTTGCAAATTCCTTGTATTCAAGCGGCGAAATGCCTGTATATTTTTTGAAAACCTGGCTGAAATACTGTGAATTTGAGCCGTATCCCACATTCTCCGCAACCTCGTATATTCTGTCCTTTTTACCTTCAAGAATTAAATCCTTTGCCATTTCCATTCGCTTTTCCATAACGTAATGGGAGAAATTCTTTCCGGTTTCCTTTTTAAACAGCTTTCCGAGATAGTCAACGTTCGTGTATAAAATCGTACCTGCAAGCCAGCGCAGGGAGAGATTTTCGTTTTCTATGTTCTGATCAATAATTCTTATAGTGTCACGAACAAGCGAGGAATATATTTTATCTGTTTCGGGAGCATTGTTGCGAGTAATTTCAAGCCCCTTTTCCTCTATGTAGTTTTCTATATCCGAAAGCGTTTTCGCCTCCTGGACGGTTTCGATACCGTTCATATAACGGTCAATCTTATCAATGCCGCAGCAACGGATGATACTGACGTACAGCTCTAAACAAAACGTCTTTGCAACCGCCGGCGACGGGAGAACCTTGCGCAATTTCTTAAAAAATCCCGCAAGCAAAATAGTCACCTTTTCGCTGTCACCGCTTTTAACGGCGTGTTCAATTGCGCCGTACTGCGGACGCAGACAGACGCTGCCGCTGTTTATTTCAATGTCGCCTTCAAACATAGTCCCATTACTGTCAGCGTAGAAGGAATAACCTGTGCATACCTTCAACCGTTCATAGACCTCCGGCAAATACTCAAAATGCACTGTTTCACTGTATATTGCCATAATACCGCTTCTATAGCACCGCGTTACTGCGCTGCGGATTTTATCAAGCAGTGCGCCTATCTTCTCCTGCTCCGTTACCGAGGTGACAATTACTACAAAATCATTTAGTATAGTGCAAAGGTAAAGGTTTTCCTCTCCTACGTACTGCTGAGCCGTGTTTTTAAGAAAAAAGAAATCATCACTGTCCTTGGCTCCCGAGGGTTTCAGAATTACAAGCCGCACCTCACGTTTCGCATCCATATTGAATGCGCGCAGATAAATACTTAGTATTTCGCCTGTATCATCCTCGCCTATAATAAATTTACGGAGAAGCTGCTCGCTTAGCATCGGCTTGACGAGATCTGCCTCGCTGATAATGATTTCCGCAAAGCTCTTATTTGCGGAACCATTGTCCGGACTATGTATATCCTTTTGATTATACATAGTTTTCTCTCCTTTTGGACATTTTCATCTAATTTATATTATATACGTTTTTTTAACCAATTTCAAGTATAAAATATTGTGTATAATACATAATTTTTTAAATTATTGTGGTGTTTACACTTAATTAGACGAAATTCCACAACATATTGTTCCGCTTAAAGAAAAAAATTACCGCCATATGGCGGTAATTCTATCTGTTTTTTAAATTATTTTGCTGAGTACTTATCGTTTGAACGTGCAATTGTTACGTTTGTCAAATCATAGTTGTAGGTGTTGCCTCTGATATATCCCCAGCAGGTAGTTTTAATACCCTTCAGACCTTCGGGCTTAGCTGACTTATATGCTACGTCCTCAAGAGCGCCGATTGTCTTTCCGCTGTCTATGTCGGTAATTGTCGCACTGTATTCCTCAAACTTATTATTTGTCGTTACTCTTACCTTATACCACTTCTCAGGAACGATTGCAGCAAGTGTAACCATTCTCTTGCCATCATTTCCCTGAATACCATTCGGGCCGAAGACGAGGTTTACGCATACATCGGTATCACCATTGAAACCACCGCTTGTCGGGTCCTCAAACCAACCCATCATAAAGTTGAAGTTCTGTGAGTCCTCGTGAACGCGAACGTCAAACTCAACAAGACCGTACGGGTCAATCTGGTTTACAGCGGTGAGATTTCTCTGATACATATACATTGAACCGGCACCGTCGCCCGAGCCTGTCTTATCACTGTTTGAATACATATGGCAATAGTTTACATTTCTTACGTCATCGTGACTGTAGGTCTGATAATGAACGCTTGCGCTGCCCTTCGAAAGCCACGGTGAACCGTCGAGAATAATGCCGAGACCAAAGTAACCCTGGCCGGAATTACCGCCGATTGAGCAGTCTGTGAAATCTGAATTTTCAATATACTTTGCAGTGTCCTCAGCGCTTACCATCGGAATTGCCAAGGCCTGAACAGCGAGCATACCCGCCGCAATAATTGATACTAATTTTTTAGTCATATCGCACTCTTCCTTTC
>JAFQYK010000391.1 GCA_017406485.1 Clostridia bacterium | reverse complement strand
GCCCATTCTCACAAAGAAGTTAGAGGAAATCACTGCGTTGAATTTGCCGATAGAAATAATCGCACCATCACATGGCGCGATATGGCGCAACAACCCCTTGCAGATTGTAGAGAAGTATGCAAAGTGGGCAAATGCCTATCAGGAAAATCAGGTAACAATCGCCTATGATACAATGTGGGAGGGTACGGCTAAAATCGCTCACAAAATAGCGGAGGAAATTCACGCGCAAAGTCCCGACACAGTTGTAAAGGTGTTCAATGTTGCAAAAGCTGATAAGAACGAGGTTATGACTGAGGTGTTTAAGTCAAAGGCAATCGCCGTAGGCTCGCCGACCGTATCTAACAGCATATTATCAAGCGTTGCAGGTTGGCTGGAGTTTTTGAAACAGCTTAAGTTCAAGAATAAAAAAGCGGCTGCGTTCGGCTGCTACGGCTGGAGCGGTGAAAGTGTGAAAATGCTTCAGCAGAAGCTTACCGAAGCAGGCTTTGAGGTTATGGACGAAAATGTGAAATCCTTGTGGAATCCGGAGGATGAGGATTTTGCAAATATTCCGGAGCTTGTTAAAAATCTGATATAACTCCATAAGTATACATATTGACATACAGAATTTCTTTTGATATACTATCAGTGGTTCATCGGAGGATGTTGTAAATCGTACATGCAGCGTCGGATAAGATGTCACATAAGGGCTTTTGCCGGAGGGCGGTCGCAGGCGTACCTTGCGATACCGGATAAGGCAATTGCCTTGTGTGGTTTTTCTTATCCGGCGCTTTTGGTTTAATTTGGAGGATTTTATGAAAACGGAGCAGATTATCGGGAATAGGCGTTGTTACATATATTCAGAAGACAGCGCCGACATTTATTTTATACAGCCTATTGACGAGCATGACTTGGAGGTTTTGGACAGAGAGGTTGAAATCATAAAGGAGCTTTCAGGAGAATCACGTTTTGTTCTGGCGGCATTTCTTGTAGATGATTGGAATAAAGAATTGTCACCTTGGGAGGTCCCCGCTGTTTTTGGCAAAGAAAACTTCGGCGGCGGGGCAGAGGAAACTCTATCATATATTTTAAACACTTTGATTCCAAGCCTTAATGAAATGTACTGTAGCATGGAAAAGCGTTGTTATATCGGTGGTTACTCTCTTGCGGGACTGTTCTCGCTATGGTCAGCATACCGGACGGATATATTTCAAGGCGTAGCTGCGGCATCGCCGTCGGTGTGGTTTCAAAATTGGAATAAATATATTGAAGCACATACCATACAAACGCCGAAAATATATCTTAGCTTGGGCGATAAAGAGGAAAAAGCAAGAAATAGAATCATGTCAATAGTCGGTGATAATATCAGACTTCAGCACAAAATTCTGAGTGAGTCTGCAAATGTAAAAGAGTGCATATTGGAATGGAATAAAGGAAATCACTTCATAAATTCTGAAGTCAGAACAGCAAAAGGCTTTTCATGGCTGATAAACTCATGCGGAGGTAAAGATGAAAAATAATATTGATTTTACAGAAGGGAAAATATTATCGCCGCTACTTAGGTTTGCTGTGACGGTACTGTTTGCGCTTGTGCTGCAGTCAATGTACGGCGCGGTGGATTTATTGGTAGTAGGCAAGTTTGCCGAAAGTGCGGATGTTTCCGCGGTTTCAACAGGCTCGCAGATTATGATGACGATTACCGGACTTGTTAGCAGTCTTGCAATGGGAACAACGGTTTTTCTCGGTCAAAAAATAGGTGAGAAGAAGGCGAAAGAGGGCGGGGAAATAATCGGCAGCGCCCTTGTTATGTTCCTTATAATCGGCATTGCATTAACGGTTTTAATACCTGTTTTGTCCAATGGACTTGCAAAAATCATGCACGCGCCAGAGGAGGCATTTTCGCTAACCTCATCATACATACGAATATGCGGCGCAGGCTCACTTGTAATTATCGCATATAATCTTATAGGCAGTATTTTCCGTGGTATCGGCGATTCAAAGACACCGCTTGTTACGGTTATTATCGCCTGTATATGCAATATAGCGGGAGATTTAATTATGGTAGCGGTATTCCACTTAGGCACGGCAGGAGCAGCGCTTGCAACGGTGTTCGCGCAGCTTATAAGCGTGATGATTTCGTGGC
>JAFQYK010000390.1 GCA_017406485.1 Clostridia bacterium | reverse complement strand
GCCGTATCGGTGTCAAGCACGCGGTCAATCATATCGGAAACACTCTCTTCGTTTACCGCGTCAATTTTACCGAGAACCTCCTCCTGCGTATAAATCGGCTTTCCGGCAAGCAGCGCGCGGCCTGCACCCTGCATTCTTGCGCCTGTGCTTTCACTGGCTAAAATGTAGCTGCCCTTTAGCTGCTCCTTGCTCTTTTGAACCTCCCCGCGCGTCAGCTTGTCGCGCTTCAAGGTTTTTATCTCATCTGAAATAAGCTCTGCTACCTCTTTTAGGCTCTCCGGCTTCATACCTGCCGCCACGTCAAACACGCCCGTGCCGGCGTATGAGCTGTGGCCGGCGCTTATCGAATACACCAAACCGCGCTTTTCACGTATGTTCTGGAAAAGGCGCGACGACATTCCGAAGCCGAAAACATTGTTCATAGCAAGCAGACTGTAAACGCCCTCGTCCATAACGTCAATACCCTTAAACGACACCACAAGCTGAACCTGCTCAATATCCTTTTTCCGCACAAGCGTTTGACCGCTTCTGTACTCCGCCTTTGGCAGAAGGGGAGGAGCGGAAGAAATTTTTTGCGTGCCGAAATATTTTTCAAGCATATCAAAAAAGTCGTCACTGAAGTTGCCCGAAACGGATATGACAATATTCGCGCTTGTGTAGTGCGACTGCATATACTCGCGCATAATTTCGGGCGTAATTGCTTCAAGCGTTTCGTATGTGCCGAGTATCGTGCGCCCCATCGGCGTGTCGCCCCATACCGCCGCCGAGGAAAGGTCATACACCAAATCCTCCGGACTGTCCTCGTACATCCGGATTTCTTCCTCTATAACGCGCCTTTCAAGCTCCATATCTTTTTTGTCAAGCGTCGGGCGGAATATCATTTCCGACAGCACATTTAAGGCGATAGGCGCGTGCGCGTCAAGCGTTTTCGTGTAAAAGCAGGTGTACTCACGGCCTGTAAACGCGTCAATCTGTCCGCCTATGGAGTCAATCGCACGAGCGATCTGGTCGGCTGCAAGATTTTCTGTTCCCTTAAACAGCATATGCTCAATAAAATGAGATATGCCGTTTACTTTTTTGTCCTCATAGCGCGAGCCGTTTCCGACCCACACACCGATTGAAACCGATTTTAAATAATCTATCTTTTCGGCAACAACGCGTATGCCGTTTGATAGCGTTTTGAAAATGTACATATTTAAAACTTCCTTTTAACTTCCTTAACTAATCCGAATACCCGAATTCTTGTAACATCCGCACCCTCAAACCGTCTTGGGGGATACATCGGGTTTATGGACTGCAGCTCAATAAAATCATCACCGTAAACAACTTTTTTTATAACTCCGTCCTCGCCGTCAACGATAACGACCGCCAGCGAGCCGCTGTCAACGCTCGTCTGACATCTTACCAGCACAAGGTCGTTTTCCATAAGCATAGGATACATACTGTCGCCTACTACCTTTAAAAACGCGTACTGCTCACCGCCGCGTATGTCGGACTTTAACACCGTTTCATAATCTACTATGTTATTCTCCGCAAAGCAGCTTATTCCGGCTGCAACGCGGCCTACAACAGGTATCTTAACAAATTCATTCACATCGACAGGCTCTATGTTTGACGGCAGATTAT
>JAFQYK010000389.1 GCA_017406485.1 Clostridia bacterium | reverse complement strand
TTTCCTCTCCTTTGAAAGTTTCCGATTTGTTCTGATTTTATTATACATACCCTTGACATAAGTGTAAATATATTATATGATTTAATTTGTAATATATCGTACTAATAATTATAAACGGAGTGAAAAAATATACGATGAATACACAGGATAACAGCTGGATACCGAAAAATATATTTGTAAAATGTCTTTACAGCGCGCACCACACCGTAATGCGCGACTGGGTGTTTGAGGATACGGAAACGGGATATGTAAACCTTGTGCTTGTGATGGGCGGCGAGGGCTTGTTTACGTGCGAGGGTAAGAGCGAGACTGTAAAAAAAGGCGACCTTGCATTTTTTCCGCAGGGCGTGGCGCGGACAATGCTTGCAACAGGTGAAACGCTTGAATTTTACAGCTTCAACTTCCGCTACCGTCTGCTTTTTGAACACGCGCTTGACTGGTGGCTTGAAAATCCGCCGCTGCCCATAGATTTTGTAACGCACATAGACGACCGCTCACTGTTTCGCCGCTTAGAGGTGCTGTTTGACCGTATACAGCGTTACTACACCTCAATGCAGTATGACGCTTCGTTTTATATGCGATACCACGCGACGGAAATACTTATGCTGCTTATGTCCGGCGATGTGAACGAGGCAAGTTATTCGGAACGGAATATGATAGAAAACTCAATTTTGTATATGTCCGAGCATTTTACCGAAAAAATAACGCTGCAATCGCTTGCCGATATTTCCGGCAAAAGCGTTTCATATTACGGAAAGACATTTAAAAAGCTATACGATATGACACCGATTGAATATCTGATGTCAATACGTATAGCTTACGCGAAAAAAATCCTTGAAAACGGCAGCTCGGTAACAGAAGCCGCCGAGATGTGCGGTTTTTCCGATTTGTACTATTTCAGCAAGGCGTTCAAGGCAAGAGAAGGTATGCCGCCGAGCAAGTATCGGGATATGAAATTGAATGGATAAAAAAGAAGCTGCGTTTTGCAGCTTCTTAATTGTTTATGCCGTTTCCAAAAGTTTGTCGAGCGTGGCGAGCTTTACGCAGGTGGTGAACACCTCGCACGCCTTTACAAGCTCCTCGGTTGTCGGATATGTGGGCGCGATACGGATATTGCTGTCGTGCGGATCCTTGCCGTAGGGGTATGTAGCGCCCGCACCGGTCATAACAACGCCCGCCTCCCTGCAGAGCGCGACAACTCTTTTCGCGCAGCCATCCATTGTGTCAAGCGCGATAAAGTAGCCGCCGTTAGGCTTTGTCCACTTGGCTATATCCAAAGGCGCAAGCTCCGTATCAAGCGCATTTAAAACCGCTTCAAACTTCGGACGGATAACCTCGGCGTGCTTCTTCATATGCTCCAGCATACCGTTGAAGTCACCAAAGAACTTTACGTGACGGAGCTGATTTATCTTGTCGTGGCCTATCGTCTGAATGGTCATCTGCTTCTTTATAAAGTCAAGGTTTGCCTTTGACGCGGCGATTGCAGCTATTCCCGATCCTGGGAACGTCACCTTTGAGGTTGAGCAGAACTTAAATACCAAATCGGGATTGCCCGCTTTTTCACACTCGTGCAGAATTTCAAGGATGTGATCCTGCTTATCCTCGTATAGGTGGTGGATGCAGTATGCGTTATCCCAGTAAATCCGGAAATCCTTTGCCGCGGGCTTTAAGTGCGCAAAACGTCTTACCGTTTCGTCCGAATATGTAATGCCTGACGGGTTTGAGTACTTCGGCACGCACCAGATACCCTTTATGCTGTCATCCTTTGAAACAAGGTCTTCAACCATATCCATATCGGGACCGTCTGCGTTTAACGGAATGTTTATCATCTCAATGCCGAAAAACTCGGTTATCGCAAAGTGTCTGTCATAGCCCGGCACCGGACAAAGGAACTTTACCTTATCAAGCTTCGCCCACGGCGTACTTCCCATAACACCGTGCGTCATAGAACGCGCAACTGTGTCGTACATAACGTTAAGACTTGAGTTGCCATAAATAATAATCTGATCAACCGGACACTCTATCATTGCACTGAGTAATCTTTTTGCCTCTATAATGCCGTCCAGTACGCCGTAATTGCGGCAGTCAACGCCTTCCTCACCCACAAGGTCGCTTCCTTGAAGCGCGTCAACCATTCCCATAGACAAATCAAGCTGGTCCTTGTTAGGCTTACCGCGCGACATATCAAGCTTTAAGCCGAGCGACTTAAGCTCCTGATACTGCGCGTTTACCGCCTTTCTTTCAGCCTTTAGCTGTTCGTGTGTCATTTCACTGTATTTCATTTATAAACCTCCCACTGATTTTCTGATTATTTAATTCCAAAACGGTATTCTGTTGTATAATTATATTCCTCGCCCGCCTTTAAAATCGGTGACGGGAACTGGGAATGCGCCATAGAATTGGGGAAAT
Source organism: Clostridia bacterium (assembly GCA_017406485.1). Classification (GTDB taxonomy): domain Bacteria; phylum Bacillota; class Clostridia; order UBA1381; family UBA1381; genus Hominilimicola. The sequence continues at coordinate 4,716 of JAFQYK010000389.1, read as the reverse complement.
ACTGCGTTTCAAGACAGAAAGCCTGATGTTTGCCGTAGTGTGCGCCGTTTTTATATGTTCCCTCTTTAAGACCGTTAGAGGTGTAGAGCTGCATACCGGGTTTATCGGTATAAACCTCCATCGTTATGCCCGTTTCCTCGCACGAGGCAACTGCCGCAAGGCGGTAGCCGTGACCCGTTATCGCAAAGTTGTGGTCAAAGCCGCCGAACATTTCCACCTGCTCAAAATCAGCGTCAATATCCTGACCGATAGGCTTGGGCACTCTGAAATCAAACGGCGTACCCAAGACGCTCAAAACTTCACCTGTCGGCATACACTCATCATCATTTGGCGTATAGAACGATGAATTTATCTGCAGTACCTGATCGTCAATCGTGCCGCTCGCGTGTCCGGCAAGGTTGAAATATGAGTGGTTCGTCATATTAACAACCGTGTCCTTGTCGGAATACGCACGGTAGTTTATTTTGAGCGCGTTGTCCTTTGTTAATGTGTATGTAACAACCACCGCAAGCCTGCCGGGGAAGCCCTCCTCGCCGTCCTCCGAGGTAATCGCCATCATCAGCCGCGGCTCCTCGCCGTCAGACGGGACAGCCGACCATTCCTTTTTATCAAAGCCCTTTACGCCACCGTGAAGGCTGTTACGCCCCTCGTTTATGCCGACGTTGTACTCTGTGCCGTTTATCGTGAACTTTCCGAGCGCTATTCTGTTTGCGTGTCTGCCTATTAAGGCGCCTAAATATCCGTCGTTATTAAAGTAGTCCTCTAAGGTATCGCGTCCTAAAACCACGTCAACCTTATTGCCGTTCCTGTCGGGAACGGTCAGGCTTTTTATAATACCGCCGTAACCGAGTATCTCCGCGCTTACTGTTCCGTTATCAAGAATATAGGAATATGTGTCGCGTCCGTCAATCTTTCCGAAAACATTTATCTTGATAGCCATTTCTGCAATTACCTCCCCATAGAGTATTATTTAAAATAATACCATTTTATAAGAAAAAAGTCAATAAATTTACTTCCTAAAAGCAAAAAAGAAGCCCTCTAAGGCTTCTTTTCAGTCATTTAAGATATTTTTGCAAGTTTAAGAGCAAGCTGTGACTTCTTTCTTGCAGCATTGTTCTTGTGAAGAATACCCTGGCTCACACCTCTGTCGAGCTTCTTGACTGCGTCATTGAACAAAGTCTTAGCATTCTCCTTATCACCTGCGGTAACGGCTGCTTCAAACTTCTTGATAGCCGTCTTAAGAGCGGTCTTGTGAGAAAGATTGATAAGAGTCTTCTTCTCGATAACCTTAACTCTCTTCTTTGCCGATTTGATATTAGGCATTTCTTGTACACCTCCACGAATTTAGTCTTAAATACCGTAATATTATACACTAATGCGTGGGCAAATGCAAGAACTTTTTTTTGATTTTGACTTATTTGTATATTTTGACTAAATAATCCGTCATTTTTATGTGATTTGCCTATTTTTGCGTTCTACATTTCAAGCATTGTCTTGTAGTAGTCAAGACTTTGAAAACGCGTGTCAAGCTGCAGGGAAACATATTGCTCTGTTAAGGAATTAAGCCGCTTTAAAAGCTCGTCACTTGCATTAAATGCGAGCATTTTCTTATCCTCCGCCGCGGTTATGTATTCAAGCGCCTTGTAGAGTGTTTTATCCATTTTCACAAGGTACTTTCCGCCGCAGTCGTGGCATACCATACCGCCCTTTAATATGTCAAACGCGAAAATATCGCTTTTTCCGCACGACGCGCAGGCTGTAAGCTCGGGCATATAGCCGCCTACGCACATCATCTTAAGCTCGTATACCGCTTTAATCTTCTCCGGCGGCTCATCCTTGTAAGCGAGCGCGTAAATGCAGTTTAAAAGAATGTGAAGCATACGCGCGTCGGGGTTGTTTGTTCCTAAAATGCTGTACGTTATGTCGCATAAATACACCGCGAGCGACAGCTTCTTTATATCCTCGCAGGCAGGATAAAAGCCGTCAAGCGTGTCTATCGCATTGACGGTCATAATATCCCTGTTATTAGCTTTATAAAGGTCAAAATCAGCATAACAAAGAAATTGGCTCGACGCCGCGGATTTGCTTCTCGTCTTTGTCGCGCCATAGCTTACAGCCTTAATAATGCCGTATTCCTCTGTAAAAATGCTGAGCATTCTGTGTCCCTCGCCGTAGTCCGACTGCTTTATGATAATGCCCTTCGCTCTGATTTCTGCCATTCTTCGTTATTAACCTCATTATCATAATGGCCTGACGCATACTTATATAAAAGATATGCTTCTATATTTCCTGTCTGCAAAAACGAGTCCCAACTGTTTGCCGACTGTATGACCGGCGCCATTGCCATTTTTAGTTCCTCTTGATCCATAATTACAACCTCCGCTTATCTTGATACCTTTATGTTTTGCTTTTTTGCGGAGGTTATACTGTCACTATTTTCTATCAGTCTTGTGTATAACCGAAATTTTTAATTAAAAAGTCGCTGTTTCGCCAATCGGATTTTACCTTTACCCAAAGCTCAAGATATACCTTTTTCTCAAGCATTTTTTCTATATCGCCGCGCGCCATTGTGCCGATTTTTTTGAGCATATCGCCGTTTTTACCGATTACTATGCCCTTATGAGTAGCCTTTTCGCAGTAGATTGTCGCGTAAATATTGGTGATTTTCGGCTTTTCCTGCATTTTTGTTATCTCAATCGCGATACCGTGCGGTACCTCCTTGTCAAGGAGCCACAACAGCTTTTCGCGTATTATTTCCGCCGCTATCTGCTTCTCCGGCTGGTCGGTTACCATATCGTCATCGTAGAACATCGGACCTTCCTCAAGGTAGTCCTCTATGTCGTGCAGAAGAATATCAACGCCGTCATTCGTTTTCGCGCTTATCGGCACGATTGACGCAAACTCACACATACTCGAATAATCCGCGATTACCGGCAGAAGCTCCTCCTTCTTCATAAGGTCAACCTTGTTAAGTACAAGTATACACGGCACGCCCGCCTTACTTATGTTTTTCGCGATTTCACGCTCCATATCCTGTATACGGCGGCTTGCGTCAACGACAAACAGCAGTACATCAGTGTCACCAATGCTCTCGTTGGCAACATTTACCATATACTGACCCAGCTTGTTATGCGGCTTGTGTATGCCCGGTGTGTCGGTGAAGATTATCTGCTCCTCGTCTGTGGAATAGATTGCGAGGATTTTGTTGCGCGTGGTTTGCGGCTTGTCGGAGATTATCGCTATTTTCTGTCCGACGATTGTGTTTAAAAGCGTGGATTTGCCCACGTTCGGCATTCCGATTATCGAGACAAAGCCCGATTTAAATACTTTGTTATTTTTATTTGTTTTCTTACTATTCATATTTTTCTCCCGTTTGTGGTGTTAATTTCTTGTTATACCGAGTGAGGTCAGAACGTTTTCCTGTTTTTCGTTCATAATGCGCTCGCCTTCCTCGTCGTCTACGTGGTCATAACCTAAAAGGTGAAGCATTGAGTGGGCAGTTAAGAACGCCACCTCGCGCAAAAAGCTGTGACCGTATTCTATTGACTGCTCCCTTGCGCGCTCCATTGAGATAACTATATCGCCGAGAACTATAAAATCGCCATCCGTTTCATACTCACCGTCAGCATTTCCGTCCTCGTCAAATTCAAGCATAGGAAATGACAGCACGTCCGTTGCCTTGTCAATGCCGCGCTGCTCGTTGTTTATTTCGCGTATCGCTTCGTTATCCACAAGCGTTATGCTAATCTCGGCGTCAAAGTCGCATTCCTCGCTGTCAAGCACCGCAGTGCATACGTCCGTTATCGCCTTTTCTATTTCGGGCGTCAGTTCCTCTTTGTCCTGTTCGTTTTCAAGAATTATGTCAACCATTTGTATCTCCTTTTAGACTGAAGAAAAATCGTTCAGAGTGCCGCTTTGCAGCCGACGGTGCCGTACGCGTGTACTGCCCTCGGCAAAAAGTGGTGCTCTGGGCGATTTTAATCAGTCTTCTTTCGTTTTGCCCTTCTTCTTTCCTGTTCCTCGTCATACTTTGCGTAAGCCTTAATGATTTTCTGTACCAACGGGTGGCGCACCACGTCCTTTTCGGTAAACTCGCAGAACGCTATACCCTCGATATTTTTTAGTATCTTCATTGCTTCCTTTAGCCCTGAGCGTTTTTCGCCCGGCAGGTCAATCTGCGTAATATCACCTGTCACAATTGCCTTTGAACCGTAGCCGATACGCGTTAAAAACATCTTCATCTGCTCCGGCGTGGTGTTCTGCGCTTCATCGAGGATTATAAATGCGTTGTCGAGCGTTCGTCCGCGCATATACGCGAGCGGCGCAACCTCTATAACGCCCTTTTCCTGATACCGCAAAAACCCCTCGCCGCCGAGCATTTCATACATACCGTCGTACAAAGGTCTTAAATACGGGTCAACCTTGTTCTGCAAATCACCGGGAAGAAAGCCGAGCTTTTCACCGGCTTCAACCGCCGGACGCGTCAGGATAATGCGGTTTACCTCCTTGCTCCTCAGCGCCGTCACCGCCTTTGCAACGGCAAGATACGTCTTACCGGTGCCGGCAGGACCTATGCCGAAAATAATCGTGTTATCCTCAATGGCTTCAACATACTTCTTCTGTCCAAGCGTTTTTGTCTTAATCGGGTGTCCCTTGACGCTTACGGCTATACAGTCGTCACCCATCATTTTTATATCAATGCCGCCGTTTTCCTGC
>JAFQYK010000388.1 GCA_017406485.1 Clostridia bacterium | reverse complement strand
TTGTTTTATCCTTTGCGACAACCTTGATTTGTACTACAACTGTATGCTTAATAGCGATTGTGTTATTCTCAAAGTCAATAGCCGACCACTTCAAACCCATTAACTCAGACCGCCGCATACCATACATAAAGGTAAGATATAAGTGCTGTGTCGAGATATGTAATCTACGGCACAACTCCGCTCGGCTTATACCAGAAAAAGCAATATAATCTTTCACTCGTTCTTTAAGCATTTCTACCTCCTTACTTCTTTTTACGGTTGTGAATGTGTGCTGTGTGATACCGTGAATAAGGTATCAACTGTCATAACATAAAATAACCTTGCGCCGCGTCGCATTATTTGAGCTACATTTTTGACTAATCGTATCTCTCTTCTCAATCTGCGTACTGGCTCCGGGTGAACCTTAACAGCGCAAGAGGCTACTTCATGTTCAGTATAGGGTTTGGCTTATTATCCGTTTTCTATTTCCCTTACACTATACATACGGATAACTAAGCAATTTTTGTTGAATTTCCCCCAAACTTCTTTGTTTGCTTTCTTTTCCTGTCGCATTCTTTACATCTGTGCGAAAAATTATCTTTTCGAGAACGATCCCTCGCAAATTCAATAATGGGCTTTGACTGTTTGCAACAGCTACATGTTTTCTTTTGTTCCAACAATTCCTTGCTCGGTGGATTTGTCAGAGTTGCCGCCATGTGCTTAATCTCTGTTCTGAATTCTTGAGGGGACATACTAAGTTGCTTTGCAATTTCCGACTTATAAAACCCCTTGACTATCTGTGCCCATATGTATTTTTGCTTATCGGTCAAATATTTGTAATTCTGCAATCGAACATCCATATCCAAGACATAGAAATCTTTCTCCTCAATTTCATATTTTCTGCCGTCTTCATCTTCCTTATCAAGCGACCACGATTGTTTGCCTCTCTTTTTTTGGTATATATATCGGTTATATTCCTTAACATCACTTTCCTCAAGCTCATAAGCAATATCCGCCAAATATGAAAGGGGATTATGATATTCATATATCGTTGTACCTTTGTTTCGTCCTACCTGCCATTTCATAGAGTCCATCGACGCTATAGCTTGACACTCAGCCTTACCATCTACTACAAAGGTGCTGAATAACTTATTGAATAACTCTGTTGTTTGATCTGTAAAAATACTATCCCAGATTTCTTTCTGTGCTTGTTGCTTTTCTTTCTCATCCGCGATACTATCCATTTTCCGAAATTCTCTTTTTAGCTTTCGCTTGACATCATTAACGATACGTGCAACCTGAGTTCGTGTAGCAATCCCTTTTGATTCAAGCGTCCTATTTATTCTCTCCTCAATATCTTTGTCCGCTTCTTTACCTTCTTCATCTGTGATGTCGCTGATACTATAATATAATTGGTTCTCTAATGCCCGCGATTTCCAATCGGGCATTGTGATAGATACATTGTCCAAATATTCCTTTTGCTCCTATACCTCAATAAATCATGATTTACAAATATATTCAATGCCACACCTTATATATAGCAATGCGTATTTGCTCTTATCCTAAACTACATAACTCCATCAAATCTCATTGCTATGATAAAAGGTGTGTCTACTGAATTTGTCGTTTACTCATCGGCTATGATAATGTAGGGATACACAGGGAAATATAACCACTTTACGCACAGACAGAAAAAATCTTTTGAGTTTACAGGATAACATAAACGACATAAAAAAACTTATATCAAAATGCACCGCCGCGGCAGATATGTTTGAGGAAGCCCTCAGATACGGTGAATCGCGCCCTACAGACATGGACATATACCCGGACATGGCTAAAGTTATAGCAGAATATGGATATAAAGCAAAAGCGGCAGTTAAGCAGCTTGAAAAAGATTTTGTTATATTTCGTGATGAGATTACGGAAAGAGGGATTGACACATGAGATACACAAAAGTATATCCTACAACGGGGATTATAACGATTGACGCTTCCCAATTCGGTGTAGATCAAGAAACCGTTGACACCACTATCCGTAACAGCGAGCCAATAAAGGCAGCGGTGGAACGGTTAAAGGAATTTGAGGATGAAGCGGAAACTAGTTACGAAGTGAGTAAAGTCGAGAAAAAATATTATGGTGGTATGCCGGGGAGCGGTTTGAATCCATAATACAATATTACAACAAGGAGATGAATTTACAATGAGTAAAAACAAGAGAAGAAAAAACACGGACAAAAGAGAAATCGTTGTAAGTGATATTTTCAGAGATTTCGGTGTATCTATCCCTTTGCTGTCATGGTCAGGTATGACCGAAGGAGAACTCATTGAGATGTACAACGAGTGTGCACGGCAGCTTGGAGAGCAGACGTATGAGGAAAAAGAAAGGAGTTAATATAATGGGAAATGCAGCTTTAAAGTTAGAGGAACTCATAGAAAACGCACGGCAAGACGCGCTTAAAATGGATACAATTCAATTAGATCTTTGCACAGTATTAGAAAATGAAGGCAATTTTTATGATGAAATGGGTGTTCAGCCCATGGCAGAAGCCATCAGAAAATATACTG
>JAFQYK010000387.1 GCA_017406485.1 Clostridia bacterium | reverse complement strand
TACTCGTCTATAAGCACCGGTAGCTTGTCATAATTGCGCGTTATATCCACGCGCTTGCTGTCCGCATCCCAATCTACGTCAAAGCCGTATTTGCGAAGGTCAGCGGAGCGCACGTAGGTATAGCCGTCTATGTTGTAGCTGTCAATCGGCTGATAGAAAATGTATGCCACAATGTCCGAGCGCACGGCGGTGTTTACAACATCTCCGATTTCCGCCGCGCTTGCCGCCGCACCAAACAGCATAAATAACAGAAAGGTAATAATGAGCGCTTTTGTCTTAACAGCCATAATCGTGCTCCTCTCCCATTGTTATTTTAAATCCGTGCTTTTCCTTTAAAAACCGCTCTATCGCCGGCTCGACGTGAAGTATTTTTTTAAGGTTCTCATAGTCCTCTTTTGCCTTCGCGCTCTTTTTGCCTGTGTACACGGCGCGTATCATAATGTTTTTCGGTGTTTCCAAGGGCGAGATGTACTCAATCATACTCACCTTATACCCCATGCTTTCCAGATACGCCGCGCGTATGCCGTCCGTAAGCGTGTCGGCAAGGCGCGCCTTTAATATACCGTACTTCATTATAGGTTCAAACGGTTCATATGAATACTGCTTTAAAATATCCTTGTGGCAGCACGGCACGCTGACTATTGCGCGCGACTGACTGCGTATACCAAGACCTAAAGCCATATCGGTTGCCGTGTCGCAGGCGTGGAGCGATACGACTATGTCGGGGCGCACATTGGGCGTCCACGTCGTCAAATCCTCTTGGATAAATTCCATATTGTTGTAGCCGAGATTTTTCGCCATACGCTTTGACGCGTCTATGACGGTTTTGGAATAGTCAACACCGATAAAGCGGCATTTCTTTTTGAGGATTTCACGCAGATAGAAGTTTAAAACGAATGACAGATAGCTCTTTCCGCACGCCGCGTCAAGAATAACGTATTCGTCCCTCTCGCCTATCTCTTTGAGAACGCCGCCCATAAGCTCGACAAAATAATCTATCTGATTGTATTTTCTTATCTTGTCATTCTTAATCTTGCCGTTCTTTGCGAGTATGCCGATTTCCGTTAAAAGCTCCTTGGCAAGCGCGGGATTTACAACGTATTCCCTGCCCGTCTGTACCACGCTCGTCTGCGGCGCGGCTTCCACCGCGTCCTCGTGGCGCATATTTACTTTTTTGTCATTCGCGTCAATCACTATTTTTGCGCCGCGCTCGGTGTAGATTATTTTCGCCTCGTCGTACTTTAAAAACTCCTCCGCAAGAATATCCCACAAGCCGTTTTTATCCGTTTCGCGCTTTACCGCCTGATAGTCAAGCGTTATTGTGTCGTTTTGTGTGATTTTTGCAGGGAAGATTTTTGTTCCCGATTTAAACTGTATCGTAATGTCCTTAAAAAAATCTCTGTTTTCCTCCATTCTGCCAAGCAGTCCGGAGAAAAACAGATTGATTTTTGATATTGTTTTCTTGTTCATAGCTCTATCGTCAGCTTTCTTCCTGTCGGCTCATATTGGCGGTATTTTATACCCACCATATCAAACATTCTCTTTGACGCAACATTATTGTCCTCGCCGTCATACTTATCGGACGCGTACACAACCTCGCGTATGCCTGACTGGATAATCGCCTTGGCGCACTCGTTACACGGAAACAGCGTCACATATAATTTAGCGCCCTGAAGTGTGCCGCTGCTTCGGTTTAGTATCGCGTTAAGCTCCGCGTGGCACACGTACATATACTTTGTGTCAAGCGGTGCGCCCTGCCGTTTCCAAGGCATAAGGTCATCATCGCAGCCAATGGGCATACCGTTGTAGCCGAGCGAGAGAATTTTATTCTCGCCATTCACTATACAACAGCCGACCTGTGTATTCTCGTCCTTGCTGCGCTGTGCCGACAGAATTGCTATGCCCATAAAATACTCGTCCCAGGATATGTAATCATTCCGCTTCATCAGTATTCACCTCATCTTCAACAAGCTCAGACGGAGAAAAGCTGTTTGTCCGCTTGCTGTAGGTCGTTCTCATTCTGTAGCTTGAACCATTCTCTCGTATATATGTGTATTCAGCTATCATTGAAGAATTGCCTGTCGGTGTGAAAGTTACATCCTTTATTGTCGAGCCGCTCTCACCCTCAAACTTTGCATTCTCGTGCGTCATATAATTATACGCCGTAATTCGCGCGTGTGAGCCGTTGCCCGGAGTTGTGCCGGCAAAGAATACGTGATCACGGTCAAATTTAACCGCGCCATTGTCCATCGGGTAAAGCGATATAAGCGCGTCACCATCCTGCGTATCAGCATCGCAGTCAAAATTGAGCTTCACAACCGTACCCTGGTTTTGCGCTACATTATGCTCCTTTAGGCGCATAAAATATATTCCTGTATCAGTTACACGAACCGACTCGGAGGCGGCTCTGTAAACTCGCGTATAGCCGCGGTCACCGTCGGCTGCCATAAGGTATGCGGAGCCATCAAGCGTGCTTGCTGTGGCATACTCCCATAAATTGCCTTCTGCGTCCTCACACTCGGCTATCACCTTGCGGTTTGAAAGCCTGTTTACTATATACGCGGTATCACTATCACCATTCCAGAATACATCCTTGCCAGAAAGCTCCGATATTTTACGAAGCGGCAGATAAAGTGTGTCCTTGTAATTTATGCTTGACGGAGCGATGAAGCCATTGTCAAGCTCCATTTCCTCGCCCCAGGAAAGGCGGTCTACACCGTCAACATTTATACGCGATGTGTTCATAAACGCGTCAATCATATCCGCCATCGCAGGAATTGCCGCAATTACTGATGCGGCAAGAAATCCTGCAACAAAATATTTTATGTTCTTCCTCATTGTTGCCTACCCCCATTAGCTTTAAATCAATACTTCTTTATACCTATATCGCTTCTATGGAACTCGTCTTGGAAGTGTATCTTCTCCACACCTGCATAAGCGTTTTTAATCGCTTCATCAAGGTCTTTTCCGACTGCGGTTACACCTAAAACACGACCGCCCGAGGTGACGATTTTACCGTCCTTTATCGCTGTGCCCGCGTGGAACACGGTAAGGTCGCCTACATTATCAAGACCTGTTATTTCATAGCCTTTTTTGTATTCAACGGGATAACCGCCCGACGCCATTACAACGCATACCGCCGCATTATCCTCCCATTCGATGTCGATTTCGTCAAGGCGTTCGTCAATTACCGCCTCCATTATCTCAACCAAATCAGTCTTTAATCTCGGCAGTACAACCTGCGTTTCGGGATCGCCGAAACGGCAGTTGTATTCGATTACCTTAACTCCGTTTTGCGTCATCATAAGTCCGAAGTACGGAACGCCCTTGAACGGTCTGCCCTCTGCGCTCATTGCCTTAATTGTCGGCAGGAATATATTTTCCATACACTCCTTCGCCTTTGCGTCGTCGTATAAACGGCTCGGCGAGAATGTTCCCATACCGCCTGTGTTAAGTCCCTCGTCATTGTCGTAGGCACGCTTGTGATCCTGTGCGCTGACCATCGGCTTAACCGTTTTTCCGTCCGTGAACGCAAGAACGCTTACCTCGGGGCCTGTTAAAAATTCCTCGATTACAACGCGGCTGCCGCTCTTGCCGAACTTGCCGCCGTCAATCATATCGCGGATTGCTTCCTCGGCTTCGGTGAGATTTTGCGCGATTATAACGCCCTTACCGAGAGCCAAACC
>JAFQYK010000386.1 GCA_017406485.1 Clostridia bacterium | reverse complement strand
CGCTCTGCAAACAATATTAGTTAGCTCCTAAGAGCAGTTTCCTTGCTATCGGAAACATCGCCATATCTACGGCGGGAGTGTCCATATAGCAGAAATCCGTGCCTATCTCGCGCGGAGTGTAGGCGGGGTTTACGGCTTGATAAATTCTTGTGTAGGCTTCTTCTCTTGCGTTCTCTATATCTCTGCCGTTTGCTACATCAGCGATAAGGTCATTGAGCAAGGCTCTCAAATATTCCTCATACTGTGCGTGTAGTTCCGGACGGAGTACCCTGTCGCGTGTGACGCGAAGCGCGTTATTTGCGATTGCCGACAGTATTCCGTAGCCGTAGCCGTTTGTCCTGTCCTCGAATACTGCGTTCCTTATGCGCTTGTCAGCTTCTGATGAAGCTATACCATAGCCGATTTCTCCCGATGCGACTTGGTCAAGTACATCACCTATAAGATTTTCCACAATTACAACCTGTGTTTCCTCCGCTGTGAGTGGTATCGTTTCTCTCGGTATCTCTGCCGCAAACGCTGTCACGCTTGTCATAGCAATTACCCCTGTGAGCATAAGTGTTACTAATCTTTTCATTTTGAAAACCTCCAATCAATATATTTTCTAATATCATTGTAGCAAGGTTTCATATATTCGTCAAAAAAATTTATGGTCTTTTTTAGTAGCAATTCGGTCTGCGGAACACCGTGAAGCCTACCGATGACGCGGTTGACAGTACAACATTGTTTGCGCTTGAGGAACAGTGGAATACAAGAATATTACCGCCTGCGTCGCGTCCTACAACAATACCTACATGACTGTAATTCGGCAAGAAGCATAAATCGCCTGCTTGTACGCTTGAAGCTGATACAACAACGCTTCGGTCACGCTGTCCGAAAGTTCCGTCACCGACATACATTCCGCTGTTGTTAAACGCCCAAGTGACATATCCCGAACAGTCTAAGCCATAGGAGCGAATACTGCCCGATGAGGGGGAGCCTGCTGCCGTGACGCGCTGCATACTGCCCCAAGCACTGTCCCAACCGATTGCGGACGATTTACCGCCCCAAAAGTAGTTGACCTTACCAACAAGCGTTGCAGCGTTCTTAACTACATCTTTTCGCTTTTGAGGTAGGCTGTTCGGCAAGCCTGCAACAATAGCCTGCACATTAGCGTCCGTTATAGCAAGGCTCTGACTTGCGCCTGTGAGAACATCGCCGTGTTCAAGCAGCGTTTCCAACGCTTCTTTCTGTTTTGCCGTGAGCGCGTACTGCGTGATTAGCTCATCTTTGGTCTTGCCTGTGACTGTTATTGTCAACTTCTTTTTTGTTTCGCCCTCAGACACCGTCGTTTCCGTGACCTCGTATGATACGCTATTCGCGGCTCGGAAATATTCTTTTAGCCGTTCCGCTTTCTCGTCATCGAATACAACAACATCCTCCGCCGTATTATCATCTGTGCCTGCGGTCTTTACCGCAAATACGGCAAGCACAAGATTTGTGTTTGTCTGATTGTCAATCACCTCTACATCATCGTGCGCGACGGTGGTTTCAATATCTTCCGTTTCTTGCGTCAGTTCCACATTATACTCCGCTATTATCTGCGATAACGGCACTGTTCCCGCGTCGCTTACCTCGCTTGATATAAAGATACCAAATGGGGACGCGGCAATTGAAGCAATTATACAAATTATTATCAGGATTATAACAAGAATACCCGCGCCGCCTGCCGCAACAATTCCCGATATAAGAGCCTGTGCCGCTTTGGTAACAACAGCAGCCGCCTTTGCCGTGAGCTTTGTCGTCTGCACCGCCGCTTTACCCGTAGCCTTTGCCGCCGCTTTTGCTTGCTTCGCCCGTTTCGCGGCCTGTTTTGCTGCGTGACGGGCAGCGTTCTTTGACTGCTTACTTGCCGCTTGTACCGATTTAACCTCATTACTGCGGAATTTCGTTAGCTTCTGCGTTGCCATTTTGAAACGATTTACAGGCTTTTGCGTGTATGGTGTATTCTTTACACTCACAGCCTGTTTCGCGCTCGTCCGTGATTTTATGTACGCTTCTTTGGTCTTTATTGCAGGCTTGCTCTGCGGCATAGCTTCAGTAGCCGTTTTAGTCGCATTGGAATATGCTGTTTCCTGTGCTTTGCTCTCTGTGATACGCTTATCCTTGAATTTATCAATGGTAGTCTTACGCGCAAGGTCTTTCTTTGCTGCCTGCACTCTTGCCGCTTCTGCTTTGCTCTTGACCGCTTCTATGGTTTTAGGTTGGATATTGTTTGACGAGTGCGCCTTCATATATTCCTCTTTGGTCTTTATACGCATAGGCTCGGTCTTGTCAGCTTTTGCCTTAACTGCCGCTTGCTGTTTTGCTTTTATAACAGATTGCTCCTTCGCCTTTACGGTCTGCGCTTCAGTAGGCTTTTGTACCTCTCGGCTCTCAACAAATTCCCGCGTCTTTGGAGTATTCTCGGATAACTGCCGTTTCTCTGCCTGT